>JARRJW010000091.1:0-6491 GCA_037388785.1 Gammaproteobacteria bacterium | reverse complement strand
TATTCAAAATCACTAGGTTAAGCACAAACCACCAGATTGGCCGAGGTAGCTCGACCACCCGTGGATCTGAAAGAAACTGTTTAAGGTAGCGCCTGACATCTCGGGTTTCACAGCTATCCGGCGTTCCGAGGTTGGTTAATAAAATTCCAGTTTTAGCGATTTCGTGGTGATCGAAATCCGGTTCATTTTTGATCTTCAAAAGACTTTCCCAGTAATAAATTCGCAGTTATAAATTCAAAGTTATAAATTCACAGTATTGCGTGATACTTTCGGCAATCGTAGAGAATAACATCTGTACGTCAAGCGGTTTAGTCAGGCTGTTACAGGAAACGCAAACCCGGGCTGCAGCATATATCAATATGTTACCGATAATCCCTATTAAATCAGCTAGAATTAGCTAAGTTGTTTATCACTCATAAAAAGACCTCTATCCGTGCAAATATCCATGTCAATCAAAGCCAACCATTTCGCAATTCAGATTTTATTAAGTTTGTGCCTGCTGGCATCAAATGGTTTAGCTTTTGCATTAGATAGCGCGCAGGTTATCAATATCAAACCAGATCTTCACGTGGAAACGCTTTCAACATCAGGCCAGCATCAACAGTTGCAACTTGCAGGCATTAAACCTCATACCGAGCATCCAGATTCAACGCGAATTTTCAAGCTCAGGCTGAAAACGTTGATACTGGGAAAAACCGTACAATTAATACCGATTCGCCCCGGTCTTGCCCGGATCAATTATTCTGGCATGGAGGTATCTGAACGTATGTTACAAGAAGGTGCCGCTGAACTTGATCCATCGACAATGCAGGGCATTCCCATGCATGTTCAGCAAAAATACATCAGTGCAATGGAATCGGCCTATCAGTCCGGCCGTGGTTTATGGCAACAGAACAAAAATTATTCAAACAGGTTTCATCACCCGCTTTGGCCCGCCGATGGATTACCGCAGCCAATGACCAGTGCCCCGGTTTTTAGGCCCTGACTTTAAAAAGGGTATAAACTTAATTCGACATGAACGATACCGCAAAAAAATCGACCAGGGACCTGATCACTGAAATCAGTGAAATTGAAGCAAACATCGCTTTTTTTGAAGCCCGGTTCTCCCTGATTGAGCATCAGCATGACAGTATTTACAAGCAAGCCCAGATGAAAGCTTATGTAGCCATGCACGAACAGTTGACTAATCAGTTAAAAGAATTGAAATTGGAGCAGGACCTGAAAAAAAGTCGTAAAACCTGATAAACTTTCGGCACTTGGCTGATGCCAAAAAATTCTTCTGTGCTAATCTATGATTAACGCGCTAATAAACTAATTTTTTCTTATGAGCTCATCTCTGGATATTCTCCGCTCGACTGCAGCATTGTCTGGCAGCAATGCGAATTTTATCGAGGAGATATACGAACAATATTTACAGGATCCAACCAGCGTCAGTGATGACTGGCGTAAACACTTCGACCAGTTACCCAAATATGAGGAACTGGTTTCGCCGGAAGTTCCACACAGCGGTATCCAGCAATATTTTGCCAGCCTGGCAAAAAACATTTCACATTCATCCAGCAGCAGCTACCAGACCCTTAATACCGAGGCCGCTGAAAAACAGGCCGCGGTCTTACGCCTGATCAACGCCTATCGCGTCAGGGGACATCAGCACGCCAACCTGGATCCATTGTGCTTGAGAGACCGGGTTGATGTACCTGACCTGTCACCGGCTTTTCATAACTTAAGCGTATCCGATATGGATAAGTCGTTTAATACCGGTTCGCTGTATGCTGCTGAACAGATGACGCTGCGTCAGATCATTGATTTCCTGGAAGAGGTTTATTGTTCTGAAGTCGGCTCTGAATACATGCATATCACGGATACTGAGCAAAAACGCTGGATTCAGAAGCGTCTCGAGGGCTACAGGATTTCACCGGAAATTGATGATGAGTTTCGTCGATGGTTGATGACGCTGATTACTGCTGCTGAAGGGCTGGAACGTTACTTACATACCAAGTATGTCGGTCAGAAACGTTTTTCCCTGGAAGGCGGTGAGTCACTGATACCGTTGCTTGATGAACTCATTCAACGCTGTGGAGACAAGGGCATTGAAGAAGTTGTCATTGGCATGGCACACCGTGGTCGGCTAAATGTTTTAACCAATATTCTTGGCAAACCTCCCCAGGAAATTTTTGATGAATTCGAAGGTAACAAAGCCCTGTCGGAGAATGTCCTGGCAGGTGACGTCAAATACCACATGGGCTTTTCGACCGACATTCATACGCCGGGCAAAAATGTTCATGTGGCGCTGGGCTTTAACCCTTCGCATCTGGAAATCATTGGCCCGGTGGTACAGGGTTCAGTGCGCGCCCGACAGCATCGGCGTGGTGATCATGCAGGCGATGTTGTTTTACCCATTATTATCCATGGGGACTCAGCCTTTGCCGGTCAGGGTGTTGTCATGGAAAGCTTCAACATGTCACAGGCACGTGGTTACACCACTGGTGGCGCAGTCCATATCGTTATCAACAACCAGATTGGTTTTACCACCAGCAATCCGTTAGACACACGATCGACAATGTATTGCACCGATGTCGGCAAAACGGTACAGGCGCCTATTTTTCATGTTAATGGCGATGATCCTGAGGCAGTTATTTTTGTCACACGCCTGGCCCTGGATTTCAGAAACCGGTTTAGAAAGGATGTCATTATCGATCTGGTCTGCTATCGCCGTCATGGCCACAACGAGGCAGATGAACCGGCGGTAACCCAGCCGATGATGTATAAAAAAATCCGCAATCAGCCGACGACGCGCGAGCTTTATGCACAAAAACTGATTGCCCAGGGCATCATTACACCGGAAGAAAACAATGCCATGGTTGATGATTACCGCAATGCGCTTGAAAAAGGCACTGTGGTAGCCCGCCCGGTCATTTGTGACCTGACCCAGTATCACCTGGTTGACTGGTCACATTACCATGATGCTGCCTGGGAGCAGGAAGTCGACACCAACCTGACACACGAAAAAATTCTTGAGTATTCGCAGTCATTACAAAAAATTCCCGAAGGATTTGAATTGCATCCCCGTCTTGCCAAGATTGTTGAAAACCGGCACAAGATGGCAATTGGTGAACTCATGATTGACTGGGGATATGCTGAAATACTGGCATATGCCTCCCTGGTTGATTCCGGCATCCCGGTACGCCTGTCCGGTCAGGACTCAGGCCGTGGCACGTTCTTTCACCGTCACGCTGTTTACCACAATCAGCAGAATGGTGATTCTTATGTACCATTGCAACATATCAATGACGATCAGGCTGACTTCGTCGTTATCGATTCTGTTTTATCTGAAGAAGCTGTACTGGCCTACGAATACGGTTACGCCACTGCCGAGCCTGCGGCATTGACCATCTGGGAAGCACAGTTTGGTGACTTTGCCAACGGTGCTCAGGTAGTCATTGACCAGTTTATTTCCTCTGCACACAGTAAATGGGGCCTGCATTGCGGCCTTACCCTGTTCCTGCCACATGGCTATGAAGGCCAGGGCGCTGAACACTCCTCAGCCAGAATAGAACGTTACATGCAGTTAAGCGCTGACCACAACCAGCAGGTTTGCGTACCCAGCAGTGCCGCACAGATTTTCCATTTACTCAGGCGCCAGATGATCCGGCCATTCAGACGGCCATTGATTGTCATGTCACCCAAAAGCCTGCTGCGCCATCCATTGGCAGCTTCGCCTTTGTACAAGTTTACCGATGGTAAGTTTCACACAGTGATTCCCGACCCGGAAGAACCTGATCCGATTAAGGTTACGGATATCATTATGTGCTCAGGCAAGCTTTACTACGAACTGCATGAAAGCCGCAAGGCCCGTGCACTTGAACACTGTGCCATTATCCGCATCGAACAGCTCTACCCATTCCCGGTAGAAGATTTTTCTGCGGCAATTGCAGATTACTCTAACGCCGATAAAATGATCTGGTGCCAGGAAGAGCCACAAAACCAGGGGGCCTGGGACATGATCAAGCACCGGTTTATGCGGCAGATGGAAGTAGGCCGTGACTTGTTCTATGTTGGCCGCCCTGTGTCTGCTGCTCCTGCGGTCGGTTATCCGAAACTGCACAAAGAACAACAGGAAAAACTGATTGAAGAGGCTTTAACCGGCCAGATTGACCCAACCATGAACACCAGGATGCCACAATGACCATAGATGTTAACGTTCCTGCACTACCGGAATCAGTAACTGATGCCACGATACTGACCTGGCACAAGAAAGCCGGTGACAGCGTCAACCGTGACGACAATATACTAGACCTTGAAACCGACAAGGTTGTGCTGGAAGTGACCGCAACCGCTGCAGGCGTTATTGCCGAAACTTTTTTCAACGAAGGTGATATTGTAGAGGCAGGTCAACTGTTGGCAACTATCGAAGAGGGCGAGACTTCTTCAGCCAGTGCTTCAACAACTGCCAAACCTGCTAAAAAAGCACCGCCTGAGAAAGAAGAAAAAGCGACGTCCAATAAAGATGCGGATGTTTTAACTCCAGCTGTTCGCAAACTGGTTAAGGAACTTAACCTGGATCCGTCAAAAATCAATGGTACCGGCAAGGATGGTCGAATTCTCAAGTCAGACGTCATGGCCTATCTTGATTCGCAAGAGCCCAAAGACAAGGAACCTGACTCGGCCAAACCACAAACTGAAATTACAGCGTCACCTGCCGGAGAAAGGCCGGAACAGCGTGTACCGATGACACGTCTACGTGCACGCATTGCCGAACGACTGGTCGAATCACAATCCAATGCCGCCATTTTAACCACGTTTAATGAAGTTAACCTGGATGCAGTCAATCGTCTCAGAACAGAGTACCGGGACAGCTTTGAAAAGAAACATGATGTGCGACTCGGCTTCATGTCATTTTTCATCAAGGCCAGTATCGAGGCCTTAAAACGTTTCACCGTTGTTAACGCTTCAATCGATGGCAAAGATATCATCTATCATGGCTACTATGACATTGGTGTTGCCGTGGGCTCACCGCGCGGCCTGGTGGTGCCGGTATTACGTGACGCCGACAGAATGTCTTTCGCTGAGGTTGAATCAACTATCAAGCAATTTGCAGTCAAAGCCCGTGAAGGCACGCTCACCTATGATGATCTCAATGGTGGTACCTTCACAATCTCCAATGGCGGTATTTACGGCTCGATGTTATCGACACCAATTTTAAATCCACCACAAAGTGCCATATTGGGTATGCACAATATTCAACAGCGCCCGGTAGTGGAAAATGGAGAAATCGTCATCCGCCCGATGATGTACCTTGCCCTCTCGTATGACCACCGCATAATCGATGGCCGTGAAGCTGTTCAGTTCCTGGTTACCATTAAGGAATGCCTGGAAGACCCTGCAAGACTGCTGCTTAACATCTAATTACTGATGACTATCATTACCCAGGATGACTTCGTTGCAAGTATCGCCAATGGCTTTCAGTTCATTTCGTATTACCATCCGAAAGACTATATCGATTCACTCTACCAGGCCTATCTGAAAGAACAGTCTCCGGCTGCCAAGGATGCGATTGCCCAGATACTGGTCAACTCACGCATGTGTGCAGATGGCCACAGGCCGATCTGCCAGGATACCGGTTCTGCCGTTGTGTTTCTCGACATTGGCATGGATATTCGTTTTGACAGCAAACTCAGCGTTGAAGAAATGGTTAACCTTGGGGTCAGTCAGGCCTATAACCATCCCGACAACCTGCTACGCGCCTCCATGGTCGAAGACCCATTGGGCGCCCGAAAAAATACGCGTGACAATACACCTGCCATTGTTCATACACGTCTGGTCCAGGGCAGTAAAATTCAGGTAAAACTGGCAGCCAAGGGCGGAGGCTCTGAAAATAAATCACGCTTTACCGTGCTGAATCCCAGCAGTTCGCTGGTAGACTGGGTATTGGAAATCATTCCAACCCTCGGTGCTGGCTGGTGTCCACCAGGCATGCTCGGTATCGGTGTCGGCGGCACCGCTGAAAAAGCCATGTTGCTGGCCAAAGAATCGCTGATGGAACCCATCGATATCCAGGATCTTATTGCCAAAGGCCCTTCCAATCGGGTTGAAGAATTACGCCTGGAGCTTTATGAAAAAATCAATGCGCTGGGAATTGGTGCCCAGGGACTGGGTGGATTAACCACGGTACTGGATGTCAAAATCGCTGACTTTCCTACGCATGCTGCTTCTCTGCCGGTCGGCATGATCCCAAACTGTGCGGCCACCCGCCATATTGAGTTCGAACTTGACGGTAATGGCCCCGTTGAGCTGACTCCGCCGGCTCTTAGTGACTGGCCTGATATTACCTGGGAGGCTACCGAAGATACTCAGCAGGTAAACCTTGATGAGGTGACACAAGAGGATATCGAAAAATGGCAACCGGGTGATCGCCTTTTGCTGAGTGGCAAAATGCTCACCGGTCGGGATGCCGCACACAAGCGTATTGCTGACCTGCTTGCCAAGGGCGA
>JARRJW010000090.1:0-14331 GCA_037388785.1 Gammaproteobacteria bacterium | reverse complement strand
AGGGTAACTTCGGTTCGGTTGATGGTGATGCACCGGCCGCGATGCGTTATACCGAAGTTCGCATGGCAAAAATTGCCCACAGCCTGCTCGATGACCTTGACAAAGAAACTGTCGACTTTGACGTCAACTATGACGAAACCGAGCGTGAACCAACTGTTCTGCCAGCACGTTTTCCCAACCTGCTGGTCAATGGCTCTGCCGGTATTGCAGTTGGCATGGCAACCAATATTCCCCCTCATAACCTGACAGAATGTATCAATGCCTGCCTGGCCCTGATTGAGGATGAAAGCATTGGCATTCTTGATTTGATGAAAATTATGCCGGGACCTGATTTTCCAACCGCTGCGCTGATCAACGGTTCGACCGGTATTGCTGAAGCTTATGCGACTGGACGCGGCCGTATATATGTCAGGGCACGAAGCGAGATAGAAGAGGAGAGTAACGGCAAGCAGCGTATTGTTGTTACTGAACTGCCGTACCAGGTTAACAAGGCCAGGTTGCTGGAAAAAATTGCCGAACTGGTCAAAGACAAGAAAATTGAAGGCATAACCGAGCTGCGTGATGAGTCTGACAAGGACGGCATGCGCATGGTGATCGAACTGCGTAAAAGTGAAGTGGCCGAGGTTGTGTTGAACAACCTTTACCAGCAAACACAGATGCAGAATGTCTTCGGTATCAACATGGTTGCGCTGGTTGATGGTCAGCCAAGAACACTGAACCTGAAACAGATGCTGTCTTACTTCATTCGCCATCGCCGTGACGTAGTGACACGCAGAACGCTGTTTGAATTGCGTAAAGCCCGTGCCCGTGCTCATGTATTGGAAGGTTTAGCGGTAGCACTGGCCAATATCGATGAGGTGATTGAACTGATTCGTAATGCCAGCAGTCCTGCGGAAGCAAAGGAACAGTTGCTGGCCAAAACCTGGCAATCTGGAACTGTTGAAGCCATGCTTGAAAAAGCCGGTGCTACGGCTTCAAGACCTGAAGATCTGGCAGAAGAGTTTGGTCTTACGGACAATGGCTATCGACTCACAGAAGTACAGGCGCAAGCTATTCTGGATTTGAGACTGCACCGCTTAACCGGTCTGGAGCAGGATAAAATTCTTAATGAATACAGTGAGATAATTGAGAAAATTAAAGATTTACTTGATATTATTTCCAGTTCAGACAAATTGATGGCCGTCATTCGTGATGAACTGATTGATATGCGCGAGCAGTTCGGTGACGAACGCCGTACAGAAATTATTTCAGATCGTCTTGAGTTAACCCTGGAAGACCTGATTACCGAAGAGGATGTGGTTGTTACCTTATCACATCAGGGCTATGCAAAGGCGCAGCCAATAGATGTTTACCAGGCACAAAAACGCGGTGGTAAGGGAAAAACAGCAGCTTCAACCAAAGATGAAGACTTTATTGATCAGCTTTTTGTCGCCAGTACCCATGACACCATTTTGTGTTTCTCAAGCCGTGGCAGGGTTTACTGGTTGAAGGTTTACCAGTTACCGCAGGCAGGCAGAAATGCGCGCGGCAAACCCATGGTTAACCTGCTGCCTCTGGAACCGGATGAGCGTATCAATGCGGTCCTGCCGATCCGTGAATACACTGAAGACCAGTTTATTTTCATGGCCAGCAGTTCCGGTGTGGTCAAGAAAACTGATTTGACCGCTTTTTCCCGTCCACGTGCCAGCGGCATTATTGCGGTCGATCTGCGTGATGATGACCAGTTGATCGGTGTAGCCATTACCGATGGCAGCAAGGACATCATGCTGTTCACCTCGGCCGGTAAAGCGGTGCGTTTCAATGAGTCGGCTGTCAGGGCCATGGGTCGTACAGCCTGCGGTGTCCGTGGTGTCAAACTTGAAGAGGGACAGGAAGTTATCTCGCTCATCGTTGAAGATGAAGGTGAAATTCTGACCGTTACTGAAAAAGGTTACGGTAAACGAACACCGATGTCTGAATACCCGACCAAGGGTCGTGGTGGTAAAGGTATGAAGTCAATCAAGACTTCCGAGCGAAACGGGGGGCAGGTAGGTGCAGTCCTCGTTAATGACAGTGACCAGGTCATGTTGATCACCGATGGTGGCACACTGGTTAGAACACCGGTGGCAGATGTCTCAGTGATGGGGCGTGATACCCAGGGTGTTCGCATGATACGTCTCAGTGAAGGTGAGAAACTCATCGGCATCGAGCGGGTAATGTCTTTGGGTGAAGCAGATGAGGTTGATCCCGAGACAGACGGTGAAGAATAAAATAACCTGATAAGCATTTAAGACAGAATCAGATTTGTCTGTAAGAAACGTTATCTGTTTATGGCGTCTTCTGGAAGATAAACCTGGATCTGTCTTTTGGTTTTAAAAACTTAAATTTAGGAATAACAATGTCCAGAGTTTACAATTTTAGTGCTGGCCCGGCCGCACTCCCTGAAGAGGTGCTTAAGAGAGCGCAGGAAGAAATGACCGACTGGCATGGCTGTGGCATGTCTGTGATGGAAATGAGCCATCGTGGTAAAGAATTTATGTCGATAGCTGAAAAAGCCGAAGCCGACTTACGCGAACTGATGGCTGTTCCAGACAATTACAAAGTGCTTTTTCTGCAGGGCGGTGCCTCCAGTCAGTTTGCGATGGTGCCACTGAACCTGACTTCCGGTAATAAAAAAGTCGATTACATCAATACCGGCGCATGGTCCAAGAAAGCCATAGCGGAAGCCAAACGTTTTGCTGATGTAAATGTCGCAGCAACCATGGAAGACAATAACTTCACCAATATACCGCATCAAAAAGACCTCAACCTGACCCAAGATGCAGCCTATGTGCATTACACGCCGAATGAAACCATTGGCGGTGTCGAGTTTAACTACACTCCCCATACTCATGATGTGCCACTGATCGCTGACATGTCTTCAACCATTCTTTCCCGTCCGGCTGATGTCAGTCAGTTCGGTATTATTTACGCTGGTGCGCAAAAAAATATTGGTCCTGCCGGTTTGACCCTGGTAATTGTGCGCGATGACTTGATTGGTAATGCCGTCGAAGGAACCCCAGCCATGTTTGATTACAAAACTCATGCTGACAATGATTCCATGTATAACACGCCGCCAACTTACAGTTGGTATCTGGCCGGACTCGTTTTTGAATGGCTCAAAGATAAAGGCGGCCTGCAGGGTATGGCGGAAATCAATTCGCGTAAGGCCAATAAACTTTACGATGCCATCGATAATTCCGGTTTTTATGCTAACCCGGTTGATCCACATTGCCGTTCCTGGATGAATGTGCCATTTACCCTGGCTAATCCTGACCTGGATAAAACCTTTCTGGAAGAAGCCTCGGCTCTTGGTCTTATGACCTTGAAAGGCCACCGTTCGGTCGGAGGTATGCGCGCGAGTATTTACAATGCCATGCCAGAAGAAGGCGTTGATGCCCTTATTGATTTTATGGCTGATTTTGAAAAGCGCAACGGCTAACAGATTATCTAACTAACCCCTGTGCTTGATTAACTTTGCGTTCGAAAATGGTTGTTTACAATTTGTAAATTCACATTTTCCGCCTTAATTTACCCAGGCACAGCGCTCATCTATGACTGTTAGTGTCATATATTGAAAACTTCATATGCTGGCAGGTTTAAAAGCTTGCTCATATATAACAGGTAAAAATATGTATAAAATTCAAACCCTCAACAACATCTCTGTTGCCGGTTTAGACCGGTTGCCGAGAGATAATTATGAAATTGCTTCAGAAATGTCTTCACCCGATGCCATTCTGGTGCGGTCGGCAAAAATGCATGACATGCAGTTGCCTGATTCAGTAAAAGCCATTGGCCGTGCCGGTGCCGGTGTTAATAATATTCCGGTCCCCGAAATGACGAAAAAAGGCATTCCTGTATTTAATGCGCCCGGCGCGAATGCCAACGCCGTTAAAGAGCTGGTAATAGCAGGCATGTTGATGGCTGCCAGGAATATAGGTCAGGCATGGAGTTTTGCGCGTGGCCTGGAAGGTGAAGACACTGAAATTAACAAGCACGTTGAGGCGGGCAAGAAAAATTATGTGGGCTTTGAGCTGCCGGGACGTACCCTGGGTGTTATCGGTCTTGGTGCAATCGGTGTCAAAATCGCCAATGCGGCTCATGTTCTGGGAATGAATGTTATTGGATATGATCCAACCATAACGGTTAAAAGTGCCTGGCAGTTGCAGGCCAATGTCCAGCAGGCGCTTTCCGTGGATGACCTGTTATCAAAAGCGGATTTTGTCACCTTTCATGTGCCACTGAATGATCATACCCGCAACATGATTAACGAAGAGCGTCTTGCTTTGATGCCGGATAATGCCGTGATCCTGAACTTTGCCCGTAACGGTATTATTGATGACAAGGCTGTTGTTGAAGCACTTAACAGCGGCAAAATTTATGCTTATGTCTGTGATTTTCCCAGCAACCTGTTAAAGGAGCATCCGCGCTGCATTACCTTGCCTCACCTGGGCGCATCCACACGGGAAGCCGAGGAAAACTGTGCCATCATGGTCTCTGAACAGGTCCGTGACTACCTTGAAAACGGCAACATAACCAATTCAGTCAACTTTCCGGAGATCAATCTACCGCGTAACGAAGGTGTCCGGTTGGCTGTTATAAACAGTAACGTGCCTAATATGCTTGGCCAGGTGTCAACAGATCTGGCTGAGGCTGGTTTAAATATCATTGATATGTTGAACAAATCGCGTGATGATGTTGCCGTAACATTAATTGATGTCAACGACCAGGTGCCTGATTCGGTGATTGACCAGATCAAAAACATAGACGGTGTCTTATCGGTTCGCTGTTTAAGCTGATTTAAAAATCATTATTTCTTGAATTATGGGTGAAGAAAAGCAACTACTGGTAATGCGTGATCAAATCGATGATATCGATCGACAGATTCAGGATTTGCTCAATGAACGTGCCAAGGCTGCCCAGGAGGTAGCAAGGATTAAGTTATCCAGTTCTCCGGATGCGGTTTTCTATCGCCCTGAAAGGGAAGCGCAAGTATTACGCAATGTAATGGAGCGTAATACTGGTCCCCTCGATAATGAGACCATGGCCAGGCTTTTTCGGGAAATCATGTCGTCCTGTCTTGCGTTGGAAAAACCCCTGAATATTGCTTATCTTGGACCTGAAGGTACTTTTACCCAGGCGGCTGCGTTAAAGCATTTTGGCCATGCGATTTTGATGCAGTCCATGTCGGCCATCTCTGATGTTTTCAGCGAAGTTGAATCCGGTGGTGCTGATTATGGTGTTGTTCCAATCGAGAATTCCACCGAAGGTGTGGTCAGTCATACATTGGACATGTTTATCAAATCGCCGCTATTCATTTGCGGTGAAGTGTCGATTCGCATAAACCAGAATCTGATGTCTCGGGCTAACAGCCTTTCGAAGATTGATAAAATTTATTCGCATCAACAATCCCTGGCCCAGTGTCGTGGTTGGCTGGACCGTCATGTGGAACGCAGCGTTGAAAGAATTGCAGTATCAAGCAATGCTGAAGCTGCGAAGCTGGTTGCTGAAGATGAAAAAGCCGCTGCAATTGCCGGAGAAAATGCAGCGTCTTTGTACCAGCTTAATATTCTTGAAACCAATATTGAAGATGAGCCCGGTAACACAACACGTTTCCTGGTCATTGGTAAACAACAGATTCCTGCCAGTGGTGAAGATAAAACCAGCCTGATGCTGGCAACCAAAAATGAAGCTGGTGGTTTGCATGCGCTGTTATCACCTTTGGCTGAACACCATATCAGCATGACCCGGATTGAGTCGCGCCCGTCCAGACGAGGTATCTGGGACTATGTGTTTTTTATCGATATTCTTGGTCACAAGGATGATGAGAATGTTCAACGGGCATTCAATATGCTTTCAGAAAGAGCCAGCCTGTTTAAAATTCTGGGTTCCTATCCGGTAGCTGTTTTGTAGATTCATCGTATGGCTAACCGTTTTATAAATCATACCGCACCAGGAACTTGAAAGAGATCTTGGCATCAGTCACAGTATCAAACTGGCATCGAATGAAAATCCTTTGGGTCCTTCAAAAAAAGCCAAGTCAGTTATTCATGGCAACCTTGAAGAGCTTGCGCTTTACCCGGATGGCGGTGCTTATTTACTTAGATCGGCACTGGCTGAACGGCATGGCGTTGACCTGAACCAGGTTACCCTTGGTAATGGTTCCAATGATGTGCTGGATATGATTGCCAGGGTTTTTCTGGCACCTGGACGGGAAGCTGTTTTTTCAGAATATGCATTTGCCGTTTACCCTATAGCTACGCAGGCTGTTGGTGCAACTGCCCGTATATCCGCGGCCCGTGATTACGGTCATGACCTCGAAGACATGCAGTCTCTGATTAATGATAAAACGTCCGTTGTTTTTATTGCCAATCCCAACAATCCAACAGGAACCTGGCTTAAAGCCAAGCCTTTGAAAGCTTTTTTAGAAACTGTTCCAGATAATGTCGTTGTTGTAGTTGATGAGGCCTATTTTGAATATGTTGCTGAAGCCGAATACCCGGATGCAACGCAATGGCTATCGGACCATCCCAATCTGATCGTGACACGCACATTTTCGAAAGCTTATGGCCTGGCGGCTTTGAGAATAGGTTACAGTCTTTCTCATCCTGACGTCACGGACTTGCTCAACCGGGTTAGGCAACCGTTTAATGTTAATACTCTGGCGCAGGCTGCTGCACTGGCCTCTCTTGATGATGAACAGCATATTACGTTATCTGTTGAAACCAATCGGAAAGGCATGGCTCAATATGAGCAGGCTTTTACGTCACTGGGATTAAACTGGATTCCTTCGGTCGGTAATTTTATTACTGTCGACCTTGACAGAGACGCTGCAGAAATTGATAAGGCATTATTGGCAGAGGGTATAATTACCCGTCCTGTTGCCAACTATGGTTTACCGAATCACCTGCGGATTTCTATTGGCTTGAAAGAACAAAATGCCCGATGCATTGATGCACTCAGTAAAGTGCTTTCAAGTTTATAACTGTCCAGGGTAACATTAACCGGTTTATTTCATGAGTTCTGCACTCTTTAAAATTAACAAGCTTGCCATTATCGGTGTCGGATTAATCGGTGGTTCACTGGCGATCGCGCTAAGACAAGCCGGGGTAGTTCGACAAATTGTTGGATGTGGTCGTGGCAAGGCCAACCTTGAAAAAGCGGTAGAACTCGAGGTCATTGATGAATTTACGCATGATGTGGCTGAGGCTGTTTCTGGAGCAGACCTGGTTTTCGTTGCAGTCCCACTTGGGGCAATGAAAACGGTATTTAAAAGTATGGCAGCGCACTTGAAACCTGATGCCGTGGTTACCGATGGTGGTAGTGCCAAAGCCTGTGTTATTCAGGACTGGATTGATGTATTCGGCAATGACAGTCAGTTTGTAGCCGGACACCCGATAGCCGGCACTGAAAACAGTGGTGTTGAAGCGGCGTTACCCGATCTTTATCAAAGCCGTCGTATCATTCTTACCCCAACCGCCAGTGTCGACCCTGAAGCGGTTAAGCGTGTTGAAAGCATGTGGCACAGCTGCGGTTCTGAAGTAACACATATGTCTGTTGAACTGCATGACCAGGTTTTGGCAGCGACCAGTCATCTACCGCATGTGCTGGCGTTCGGGCTTGTCGATTCGCTCGATAAGCTTGAGACTCATGATGAAATTTTCAAGTATGCCGCCGGCGGTTTTCGTGACTTCAGTCGAATTGCTTCATCCAACCCGGTCATGTGGCGGGATATCTGTGTGGCCAATCATGCAGCCCTGACACCTGTGCTGGATTCCTTCATAGACGACCTGCAGAATCTTTCAGCCATGATTAAAAGTCAGGATGGTGATGCGCTGTTAAAAGTTTTCCAGGATGCAAAACAGGCGCGAGATGATTTTATAGATGGCTTATCTGATTGATCCTGCTTCGCCTGACATGCTTATCTCGATATAATTTTCCAACCTTTATTAATTCGGTGTTATTTAAGTGACAGCCAATAATCTTTCTTTCATTGCCCGGCCGGGTGGCAAATTATCCGGCAAAATTCGTGTTCCAGGCGATAAATCAATATCGCACCGTTCCATTATGCTGGGTTCCCTGGCCGAAGGGACAACACATATCTCTGGCTTTCTTGAAGGTGAAGACAGTCTTGCCACATTAAAAGCCTTTAAAGCCATGGGCGTCGATATCAAGGGGCCTGAAAATGGTCGGGTTACGGTTGATGGTGTGGGTATGCATGGTCTACAGGCACCTGATGAGCCTCTTGACCTGGGAAATTCAGGCACATCGATGAGATTAATGTCCGGACTGCTGGCAGGTCAGGGCTTTGAAGTAACCTTGATTGGTGACGAGTCGCTTTCAAAACGTCCGATGAAGCGGGTCACTGATCCGTTGGCGCAAATGGGCGCGGAAATCAATACAACACCGAAAGGCACTGCGCCGTTGGTAATCAGGCCGATCGATGGTTTGCGGGGCATCAGCTATGATCTGCCGGTTGCCAGTGCCCAGGTTAAGTCCTGTTTATTACTCGCCGGTATTTATGCTGATGGTGAAACGGTTGTGACCGAACCGGCACCAACCCGGGATCATACCGAACGTATGCTGCGTGGATTTGGTTATCACGTCAGCACCGAGGGAAACAAAATATCACTTTCAGGTGGTGGCAAGTTGACTGCCTGTGATATTGATGTGCCATCCGATATATCTTCAGCAGCTTTTTTTCTTGTTGGTGCCAGTATTGCAGAAGGCTCCGACCTGGTGATTGAACATGTAGGTATGAATCCAACGCGTGATGGCGTTATCAGTATACTGAGATTAATGGGTGCTGATATCAGCGTTATGAACGAAAGGGAAGTCGGTGGTGAACCGGTTGCTGATCTGCATGTTAAAAGCGCGCCTTTGAAAGGAATCAAAATTCCGGAAGAATATGTGCCGTTGGCCATTGATGAGTTTCCGGCTATTTTTGTAGCTGCTGCCTGTGCCGATGGTGAAACAGTTCTTACAGGTGCAGAAGAGTTAAGGGTTAAGGAATCGGATCGAATTCAGGTCATGGCTGATGGTCTTAAAGTACTTGGTATCGATATCGAACCAACCCAGGATGGCGCCATCATCCACGGTGGCAAACTCGGACAGGGTACCGTCATATCCCACGGAGACCACCGCATTGCCATGGCGTTTGCAATGGCAGCGTTAAGAGCACAAGGTGAAATCACTATTGAAGATTGTGCCAATGTGAATACCTCTTTCCCCGGTTTTGTTGACCTCGCTGCTTCGGCTGGCCTGTCAATCTCACAGCGTTAATATCATGTCTATTCCTATATTAACCATCGATGGGCCAAGCGGTTCAGGTAAAGGCACTATTGCAGCGGCTGTTGCCGATAGGTTGGGCTGGCATATTCTTGATAGTGGGGCACTGTATCGACTTGCCGGCTATTCAGCTGATAAAAAAGCTATTAATTTCAATGAAATAGATAAATTAGTTGACAATACACTTAACATGAATGTCAGGTTTGAACAGGGTGCCGTACTGCTCAATGGCGTTGATGTATCGAGGGAGATTCGAACTGAAACGACGGGAAACCTGGCATCAAAAATTGCGGTAATTCCAGAAATCAGAACGGCTTTGCTGCAGTGGCAGCGTGATTATGTTAAATCTCCTGGGCTGGTTGCCGATGGCCGGGATATGGGAACTGTTGTTTTTCCTCAGGCTGAGATAAAGATTTTTCTTGATGCCTCAGCTGAGGTAAGAGCAAAAAGACGCTATAAGCAGTTGATTGAAAAAGGATTAAATGCTAATCTCGCCGACCTTGTTTCTGAGATTCAGGAAAGAGATGAGCGTGACCGTAATCGAAGCGTAGCGCCTTTGTGTGCAGCAGACGATGCGGTTGTCATCGATTCAAGTGACATGACCATCCCAGAGGTGATCAAGCTTGTGCTCGATGCGGTTAAATCACGCCAACCTGATCTGAATACCTGAAACAGGAACTGGCGGTCTGTTCTGATAGCAAATGTTTAGTGGCTTCACTAAAGCGTAGGTTTGCATTTATTCATTTTCAGACCAAGTTTTTAACCTTTAACAAGCTGACTTAATGGGCTCTGAAAATGAGTAAACCTTAAGCTGGCAAGATGTGTATTTCACATCAGGATATTTTTCTCATGACTGAAAGTTTTGCTGAACTCTTTGAAGAGAGTATTGCTAATACCAATTTTGAACCAGGCTCGATCGTTATCGGGACCGTTGTAGAAATCAACAACGATTTTGTTGTTGTAAATGCAGGCCTTAAATCAGAAGGCGTAATCCCACGTACACAGTTTTTAAACATGCAGGGCGAACTCGAGGTTGCCGTTGGCGATCAGGTCGAAGTGGCGCTGGATGCTGTCGAAGACGGTTTTGGTTCAACCCGTCTTTCCCGTGAAAAAGCAAAACGTAACCAGGCATGGGGCGTTCTTGAGAAAGCTTTTGAAGATGAAGAAATCATTACCGGTCGTATCAACGGTAAAGTCAAAGGTGGCTTTATTGTTGAACTTGAACAGATTCGTGCGTTTCTGCCAGGCTCACTCGTAGATGTGCGTCCAGTTCGTGATACTGCATATCTGGAAGGTAAAGATCTGGAATTCAAAGTCATCAAACTGGATCGCAAACGTAACAACGTCGTAGTTTCACGTCGTGCTGTTGTCGAACAGGAATACAGCGAAGAAAGAGATCAGCTGCTTGAAAATCTTCAGGAAGGACAGGAAGTCAAAGGTGTTATTAAAAACCTCACTGACTACGGTGCCTTCGTTGACCTCGGTGGTATTGATGGTCTGCTACATATCACTGACATGGCATGGAAACGTGTTAAACATCCATCTGAAGTGATTGACATTGGTGATGAAGTTACAGTCAAGGTATTGAAATTCGACCGTGATAAACAGCGTGTTTCCCTGGGCATGAAACAGCTTGGTGATGATCCATGGGCAAATCTGGCTCGTCGTTATCCTGAAGGTTCACGCCTGTTCGGTAAGGTTACCAATCTTGCTGACTATGGCTGCTTTATTGAACTTGAAGATGGTGTTGAAGGTCTTGTGCATGTTTCAGAAATGGATTGGACCAACAAAAATGTTCACCCATCCAAGGTAGTATCACTGGGTGATGAAGTTGAAGTTATGGTTCTTGATATCGATGAAGAGCGTCGTCGTATCTCGCTTGGCATGAAACAGTGCAAAGCTAATCCCTGGGATGAATTCGCCGCCAACCATAAGAAAGGTGATCATGTCAGTGGTAATATTAAGTCAATTACAGACTTTGGTATTTTCATCGGACTCGATGGTGGTATTGATGGTCTGGTTCATCTCTCTGATATCAGCTGGGATGAAAATGATGAAGAAGCCATTCATGGCTACAAGAAAGGTGATGAGCTTGAAACGGTTGTACTGGCAGTTGATCCTGAGCGTGAGCGTATTTCACTGGGTGTCAAGCAACTGGATAAAGATCCGTTCTCAAATTTCCTGGTGGCCAATGAGAAAGGCAGCTTTGTGACCGGTACTGTTAAGGAAGTCGATGCCAAAGGCGCTGTGATCGAACTGGCAGATGGTGTTGAAGGCTACCTGAGAGCCTCTGAGCTTTCCCGTGATCGTGTAGAGGATGCGCGTAGCATTCTTAAAGAAGGCGATGAAGTTGAAGCTAAATTTACCGGTGTAGATCGTAAAAACCGCACCATCTCACTTTCCATTAAGGCGAAAGATGCAGATGAAGAAAAACAGGTTATTGCAGGCTATACTGGTGGTGATTCTGCAGGTGGTGGTGCCACACTTGGTGATTTGCTGAAAGAGCAAATGACTGATAAAGACTAATCCTGTTTAACATAACGATAACAAAGGGCGGTTTAAAAGCCGCCCAATATAAAATATGGAACAAGGCGAAAGAGTAACGAAATCTGAATTAATCGAGATGATTGCTGAAGAGCAGCGTCATCTGGCTTTCAAGGATGTTGAACTTGCGGTGAAATGCATGATTGATCAAATGGGTCAGGCATTATCATCCGGTGAAAGAATTGAAATCCGAGGTTTTGGCAGTTTTTCTTTGCATTATCGCCCTGCAAGAATTGGCCGGAACCCTAAAACAGGTGATTCGGTTGAGCTTTCAGGAAAATATGTTCCTCATTTTAAACCTGGTAAGGAGTTACGTGACCGGGTTAATCAGAAAATGGAGCAGGATGACTAGTTTACCAGTCATATTTCTAACCATAAAAAAAGCCGTTTAAAACGGCTTTTTTTATGGGTGGTTTTTGTTGCAGCTTAAATCGATAAGTAAGGGTTTCAAATTACAATTCTAAAGACAGGATTTGACTTGCTCTGACAGAAGCGGACATAACTCCATCTGTATTCTATGACTACAAATTCCTGTCGATTATTGTTCCAGAAAAACTAAAGTTTGTTCTTTTGGGGACGATATTTCCTGATATCGCCAGTTGTGTTTTCACAGACATCAGAAACTGAAAGTAAAATTCTTCGTGTTGTAGGCTGGGATGTCTATGCTGATCCAGACAATCCTACCAAGACCATCGGCTATAAAGCATTTGAACAAAAGGAAAAGATTTCTATCGAATTTACTCCTTTGTCTAATCTTGAGTCAATTATCGATGCGGCTGAATCAGGTGATCATTATGACCTGATTATCATTTCCAATGAAGGGGTAAAGCCTCTTTTCCAGATGGGGCTGGCCAAGCCATTGAATCTGAACCTGATTCCGAATTACCAGAGCCTGCACAATAACCTTAAATATAATGCCTGGTGCCAGTTTGATGCTGATATCTATGCTATACCATGGGCCTGGGGACCGACCGGTTTACTTTACGATACCGAACAAATGAATGAACCCGATAGTTGGTCGATACTCTGGGATGAGCGATATAAAAACTCTGTATCATTATGGGATGATGTTTCCATGATATGGACAACGGCATTATCCCTGGGCTACAAGAATGTGTTTAATCTGACACGTCAGCAGTTAGATAAGGTTAAACAAAAACTGCTAACACTCAATGAGCAGATCTATGACTACTATGACGGTAATGACGAGATGCTGTCGTATATCGAAAATGAAAATATTGCGGTATTAAACAGCTGGTTTGACCCCTCAAGGCGCTTGCTGGCAATTGATAAAAAATTCAAAATGATCATACCTCGAGAAGGGGCTGTAGGTATGTTTGATAGCTATTTGATCACTACTCAAACTGATACTGAGATTCTTGCTCATCGTTATATCAATCATCAGATCAGTCCTGCGGTTCAAAAACAGATGATTGATGTCACGGGGCTGTCTCCATCGAATATTGAAACCATCGCTCTGCTGAGCCAGGATGAAATAAAGTCATTGCATCTTAATGAAATAGACTATTTCAATCGTATGATTTTATGGGACATAATGCCCAGGAAACATTTATATGAAGTAGTGCTAAACGAGATACGAAATGATTTTGAAAAGCGTGCGTTATCAGCTGTTTCTCAATGAAAGTTAAACAGGTAAATGTTACCTGGGCTTCCATTCTTCTCGTTTTCACTATCGTCTTGGTGGGATTGTTAGCCTTTCGTCATTTTATGAATTCCCTGGTGTATTCACAGCATCAGATATTTGTGACTAACGCAGAAGCTTCCCTAGAATCCATTAACTCACGAATTTTGAACCTGAGCAATCAGTTGGAATCCTACACTGAGCTTCCTTCGTTTGGGGAAATTTATTATCACCAGTTGACAATGAACCAGGCTGCCGTCAACCAGAATAAACGCTCCCTGGAAATTTACTTTTTTTCTTTGCATCGCCGTGAACCGGGATACTCAGCCATCAGTTTCATTGATGTGAATGGTAGAGAACAAATGCGAATTTCTGAACAGGCTATTCGTAATGTATATCGCGATTTTTCTGCTGAGAAAGTCTTTCAACATTTTAAAGAAAATGCTCATCAGGAAAGCTTGCTACAGCTGAATGATAACCAGCCGGGACAAGCGAAGACGATTAGCTGGTGGCTACCGATACAAACCTCAGCCTCAAAAAGACTGGGGTACTTAAAGTTTGATATTAAATTTGAACTGCTAAAGAAGGTTATTGAAATAGATTCTTGGGACAAAGAGATGTTGATTGACTTGGTTGATGCGGACGACCGGTCATTACTGACAGGTGAGCCTGTGATAAAGCCAATGGTCAAAGATTTTGAATGGTCATTGAAGCTACCGCTGCCATTACCAGGGTTGGACTGGAACGTTCAGGTCAGGGCCAACCAGGAAATTTAACTCGATCACATTAATACAATAAATACCAAGTAGAGACCAATGGCATTTATTGTATTAATGTGA
>JARRJW010000089.1:0-8559 GCA_037388785.1 Gammaproteobacteria bacterium | reverse complement strand
TGAACACTTCGCTGATTTGATCGGGGCTACCGAAGAAGGCATTTGTTCGTGGGTCACTGACATAGGTATTTCTACTGCATGTCACTGCACCAGGTATATCATCGACCAGGTCGTTGATAAAAGTTAAGGCCTCGATGACCGGATTTCGCAGATGAGCCTGGTAATTCGGTAAAAAGCGGATTCTGGGATCAGTCTCTTCGAGTAACAGGTTCAGAGCTTTGTCTAGACAGGCCTCACATTGGTGCCGCTCGGTAGTTGTTTGGGGAAGGCCAAGAGTCATGCCTTTCACGCGTTGAAAGACGTCAGTAAGAAAGCTTGCATTCATGATTTTGCTAATACATTCGCTGCAATACGTCTTGGTGGGTCACTTGGATTAAAAAGCATTAACCACGATTTTTTTCATTTTCTATGGCTTTTTCTGTGATTTCTTTACAGAGTGATGTCCTTTGAGAGTAGAGTTTTTGATACTCCGGGTGTTTTTGAGCTAATCGCGAGATTTCATCTGAATTCTCTAACGCACGTTCTAAAAATATAAAATCAGCTTCAGTAAGAAATTCGCCAATATCAAGACGTTTTTGAATATCTAATGCTCGTGGCAGCATTTCTTCCTCGAATTTCTTTATTAGCAAGGCAATTATGCCTTTATCGGTTTCTTTGTTATTCATAGAAGCTATTCCTTTTCTAGAAGTAGTATAGACAGGCATGCAATAGCTATTAAGGTCAATATCTGCCAATCATCGGCAGTTGCAGCTCACTCTAGCATAAATAAACTCCCACAACAGTCTGCGACCTAAAAAACATGTCTATTTCATTTTTTCTAATGTAGATAGACAAATAAGCCTTAAAAATTTGCCATGCTGTCTAACTGGCAACAGCAACCCGTATCTAATTAAAGGTAATTTCAATATTATCTGCGCACAGTTATGCAAAAGCATCTATCTTTAAAAAGATAAGAAAGATTATTAAAACGAATACATAAGAAAATTAGAAAAAAATAAAAATGCGAATTACCTATTTAACTTTAGCCTTGCTACTTTACTTTTTTGTTCATCCAGCTGTAGCAGTATCACTAGCTTATCCAACAGGTACATTGAATGCCAATGAAATTGCAGAACAGGTTTATCTGGTTTCTCATGGAAAACTGCTTAAAAGTTCTTCAAGCACCAAGAATAAAAAAGCCATTCCTTTAGTGGTAACACGCGCACCATTGGAGAAACGAAAACCTGGCCGAAAACCCACTGTTAATACTTTTGATACCTATGGGAAAAGCCGCCCAGAAGACCCATTGTTGGATTCATTGCAAATGGCAATGATTACCTCGGGGAAAATCAAGGGAACCGGGACGCTTTACACGAATTATAAAGACCCTAATAAAGGTGATGTTGTCTCTTTATGGTTGCCTGCATTACGCAAATTGCGTCGTATCAACCAGCCAGCACATGATGACAAATGGATTGGCTCTAACCTGACTTATGGTGAGCTTATACTACGACGCCCGGAACATGAAGAACATGAACTTATTGCTGAGGCAATCTTCGATGACTGTTTACTTGCGATGGAATTGCAAAACTGGGAAATCAACCGCTACACGAAAAGACTACCCAAATCATCCTGCGCCCATAAGGGTAAGCCAATTTATAAGCTGAAAAGTACTACAAAATTTAAAAATTGGTGGTATGACTACCATATCAGTGAAATAGACAAAGAAACTTTTGCTATTTACAGAACTGTCTATTTTAAAAATGGAGAAAAAGTTAAAACGATCACTGTTGATTGGCAGTCTCTCGGCCAAGAAGATCCCCGTATTATTTTTCCGCACTATATTTATGCGGTGTCACATGAAGATGGTAGCGATACGATGATCCATGTACCGCTGGAAACTATTACCCTGAACCCGGATATTCCGGATAGTTTCTGGTCTGAAGAATCATTGAAAGAGCAGGGCAGCAAGTACTAATCCCGCGATGCCTGAATCAAGCTTTGCAACCCGCTATGCCCAGTTCGTTGTAAAAAATCGTTGGATAGTTGTTATTTTATTGTTTGCATGGGCCATTGTTTCAGCCTTTTATGTAAAGGATGTCAATTTACGCAATGACCCTGATTCTCTCCTCCCTCTGACTAATCGTTACATAGCCACAAATCTTTATAGCGACCAGCACTTTGGTATGGGTAATATCATGGTCTGGGGTATTAAGGTTAAAGAGGGCGATATCTTCCAGCCCTGGTTTATCGAGATGCTGATTGAAATGTACGGTGATTTCAGTAGTCTCGATTTTGCCAAGCCCGAAAACTTTTTAGGGTTGCCATCAACTAAAGTCAGGAACCTTGGCTTATCGGAAAATGGCAGCCTGGACCTCAGCCGCCTGATACCCAGTAACGGTCTCGCCGAAGATAAATCCAGCCGATTGGAGCAAGTCGCTTTCCTAAAGACAGGGATACAAAGACATCCGGTTTTGGAGCCGCTACTTGTCTATTACGAAGACCAGAATGGTAATAAATGTGAAGTATTGGATGACGAAGGCAAGTTCTCCAAAATAAAAGCTGCTCATACACATGCGTCCTGTCAGGCAAAAGCTACGTTTATTCTTGGTGATTTTGAAAATGAGCTCAAAGATGACTCATTAGCCTGGATTGCAAAAACCAAATCGCTTTTAGAAGACTATGAACGTCGATATGGTGATCGTGTTGAATTCTTGACCTCGGGTGAGCCTTATTTTCTGGCAAGCATGATTGAGGAGATCTGGGATAAGGCTTTTCTCTTCGCTATTTCCCTGCTCATTATTCTGTTTGTTTTATATTACGAATTTCGGCACTGGAGTTGCTCTGTCCTGCCGTTAGTGGGTGTTGGCATAACGATAGTGATGACACTGGGCCTTATGGGGTTTACCCAGTTTAAATTGACGACCATGATGATCCTGACGCCAGTGTTATTGCTGGCGATAGGAATAGGGCACTCAATGCAGATCACTCGCCGTTTTATGCAGGAACTTCACAAACATGGTGAAGCGGAAATAGCAGCCGTCGAGTCCATCAGGCATACCATCGTGCCTGCCTTTCTTTCGATTGGTACCGATCTCCATGGTTTCTTTGCGATTTCATTTGTCGATATTTCTTTTTACAAGGCCTATGCCTATTTTGGTATTTACGGCATGGCTACATTGATATTCACAACCACCACATTAATTCCACTGCTATTAATGATAGCGCCGCCCAAACTGCATGATCATGAGGATGAAAGGAGCTGGGAAAACTATGTAGGTACCAAATTAACAAACCTGTTAACCGGGCGCATGAAGTGGATACCATTGCTCATGCTCACTGGCATTATCTGGGCGTCCGTTCATTACACAGAGCTGGGACGGGGCATAAGCTCTATGATGGCGGGCGAAAGTGGCCGCAGTGATCCCGAAGTCGCTCGTATTCAGGATCAATTCGACATTATGCCAGGTGTAGAAAAGGGCATTCATTATCCACGCGCCGCTTTCAAGGAGCATTATCTGCTCGGTGACTTGTTTGGTGAAGGCGAAGTAAAGCCCATCGCTGACCTGAACAAGATATCAGAAATGATGCCTGGCGTTATCTCCGCCAATATCATTATTCGGTCAAGGGATAAACTGCTACCAGCTTGTGGACCAGAAGCTCGCAATGAAGACGATGAGCGTATCCTGGGCCCTGACCAATGTTACGATGATCTGGAAGATCCTCCCCAGGGTATTTTTAATGATGCGGAAGTTGTAAAAGCCTTATCAGATTTCGAAGACGAGCTTCGCAGGCATCCAAATATTGGTTTTACCTCCTCCTATGTTCAGTTTTTAAAAACCATGAATATGGTATTGAACACTCCGCTCGGTCAGTCACCTATTGAGCACGCAAACCTTTATGCGATTCCATCACTGGATCATATGGCAGCAAACAGGTACGCCTATGAAGATCCTGATGATCCAGAGTATTTTCCCTCACCCAATACAACCATAAATCTCTATAACGGGATATTTGATAATAATACTGAATCAGGTGAGCTGGACTCTTTCATCAATACAGCTGATTGGAATGAAGGTCTGATCGTTGCGTTTATTAACACGATGGAACCTGATCTGACACATCAAATCATTCGCGATATTCAAAGATACCTGATAGAGCATAGAAATGATCCTGGTATGGATAAACTCAAGTTCGGTATCGAAGCTGGGGAAGAGATTAATGTAGAAACGGGTATCGGTGTGACTCGAATAATAACCTAAGATACCTTGCCTGAGGGTCATGATTCGATTGGTGGGTTTTTAGGTATCACTGAAGCTACTCGTGATGTCGCATTCGAGGAATGGCTCCATGCACCTGCCATGACATCTGTTACAGTCTTTCTTATGACAGCCATTATGTTTCGTTCATGGTTGATAGCATTTTTACTGATTGGGTTATGCGCCATTACCCTTATGACACAATATGGGCTCGCCGGCTATATGACATCGATAAAGGAATGGTCAGGTAATTTAGCCTTCCATGTACAAGTTGCTCTCAGTATTTCTATGGGGCTGGGAGTTGATTATGCCGTTTATATTATTTCCAGGCTCAGGGAGGAGATGGAATGTACCGGTCTTGATTGGAAAAGAGCTTTACAAAATACAATCAGTTCAACCGGAGGCTCAATTCTTATTTCGGTTATCGTTTTGCTCGGTAGTCTTATTCCGTTAATGAATACCTCATTGGCCAATACCTGGTCTATTAGTCTGTATATTGCTGAAGCATTGATATTGGATGTGTTTACATCTTTATTGCTACTGCCTCTCATCATTTACTGGCTAAAACCCAGCTATGTCTTTGATCCGACAAGTACACGCTGGCAGTAGTAATAAGATAAGGTGACACCTTCGGTTACTCCTCTTGTATGGTATACGCTTAATCCTTTGAAATCGCTTTTTGTAAAGAAGGCGTTAACCTCAGGGTTCGAGCGGGTTGCTATTTTAACTTTTCCACCAATAGTGAATAAAAAAATCACTCTGACTTACACTATCGGCAAGGAAGAGCTGCCTGAAATCTCCGCTGAAAACCACCTTAGGGGTATAACGACTGCATTTTTATTTTATAAATTGATAAAAACGTTATTTCTCATATTTAGTGTCGTACTGGAAATTATCCACCTTGGGAGCAAAGTGAGAAGAAATAAGGTGGATTACAGCAAATTACAAAGCCTCAATATCCTAATTTTTAATCCATTGATCATAGGTTAGAATCCTATACGGCCCACCATATTTATCAAAGGATTGACACATTTTATGTTGCGAGCCTTTTTTGTTGTCTTTGGTTTTGTCGAAACTACATACCAAAGAATATTGAACATATAACCTGCTAGCTGGCGACAATGTTTTTTTAGGTACTATAGTTAGGTTATGTCAATAGTAACGGGCATTAAAGGACTTCTTATCGATCTTGACGGTGTCTTGTATGTGGGGGAAACCCCGGTACCGGGTGCCCGTGAAGTGTTAATGCAATTATCAAATGAGCAAATTCCAAGGCGTTTCCTTACTAACACAACAACCCGAACAGCCTCTGCTGTAACGCAAAAACTTCAACGTCTCGGTTTTGACGTGCACGAAGGCGAAGTTTTTAGTCCAATTACCGCAACCATTCAATATCTTAGTGATTTAGGTACACCAAGTGTCAATCCCGTAGTCAGAGACAGTGTTTTATCTGCATTCAATGATTTTCCAAAAGATCCATCCAGACCAGATTATGTTGTGATTGGTGATATAGGTGCTGCCTGGAGCTATCCACTGGTTAATACAATATTTACGCAACTCCATGCTGGTGCTGAATTAATTGCTATGCATAAAAATAAGTTTTTTCAAACAGAAGAGGGGCTTCAGGTAGATATCGGTGCTTTTGTGGCCGGATTGGAATATGTAAGTGGAAAAAAGGCAACAGTGATTGGAAAGCCAAGCAAGGATTTTTTTAAGCTTGCCCTCGACTCATTTGGTTTAGATGCATCGGATGTTGCGATGATTGGCGACGATATAGAAACCGATGTCAGCGGCGGGAAAGGTTCAGGCATGTATGGCGTGCTGGTTAAAACCGGAAAATACCGAAAAGGCTGTGAGCAAAATGCAAAATCATCACCTGACTGCATAATGGAATCGTTCAGCGACTTGTTCAGTTGTATAAAATTTAACAACGCTAAAAAATAAGCAGCAGGTTTTTGTGACGTTAATTAAGTTTCCGCTAGCGCATCAACAGGGCCGGCTTTTATTATTTCAGCAGACATATCATCACTGAATTTTTTAAAATTCTCCTGAAACATTTCAGCAAGCTTTATAGCCTGGGCGTTGTAGTCTTCTGGGTTTTTCCAGGCCGTTCTGGGTTGAAGAATATTATCTGGTACACCGGGACATGATTCAGGAATGCTCAAACCAAAAACGGGATCTTGAGTCATCTGTACATCGTCCAGTTTACCATCAAGTGCAGCATTTACCATCGCGCGGGTATGTGGGATATCGATTCGTTTGCCTACGCCGTATGTTAACCAGACTTTTGATCCATGTTTTTTAATATGGCTTCCGAGTAACTCAGCATAGCGGCGTGGATGTAACGGCATAAAAGGGGCGCCATAACATGCACTGAACACAGGGGCTGGTTCGGTTACGCCCTTTTCTGTGCCAGCGACACGAGCCGTGTAACCGGAAACAAAATGATACATAGCTTGTTCAGGCGTTAACCTTGAAACGGGAGGAAGAACACCGAACGCATCACAGGTTAAAAATATGATGTTTTCAGGGTGGCCACCCGTACCTTCGAGTGTGGCATTAGGTATTGCGCTAATGTGATAAGCACCTCGAGTGTTCTCGGTAAGAGAGTCATCATCCAGGTCAAGTCTGTGTGAATGCGCATTCATAGTGACATTTTCCAGCAGGGTACCAAAACGATGGGTTGTAGAATGAATTTCAGGTTCATTTTCAGGTGATAAACGGATCATTTTTGCATAACAGCCACCTTCGAAATTAAAAATACCGTTATCACTCCAGCCATGCTCATCATCACCGATAAGAATACGGTTTTTATCAGCCGATAATGTTGTTTTACCAGTGCCGCTTAATCCAAAAAACAGCGCGGTTTTACCATCACTACCGATATTGGCAGAGCAGTGCATGGGTAATACGCCTTTGTCTGGCAGCAGGTAATTCATCACCGAGAAAATAGACTTTTTAATCTCTCCTGCATAACTTGTACCGCCAATAAGAATGATACGTTTTAGAAAATTGACCAGGATAAAAGTCTCACTTCTGGTTTCATCAATACTGGGAATGGCATGAAACCTGGGTGAATTGATTACCGTGAAAAAAGGTTCGTGGCTGTTTAATTCTTCTGGTGTCCCCTGAATAAACATGTTGCGTGCAAATAGGTTATGCCATGCATATTCAGTAATAACTCTGATCGGCAGACGGTATTCGGGGTCGGCACCAGCGAAACAGTCCTGCACGAATACATCTTTCATTTGTAGGTAAGAGGCCATGCGTTGATGCAAAATATCGAAATGTTCCTCGGAAATCGGTTTATTAATTGTTCCCCACCAAATGTGGTCATGGCTTTCTAAATCATCAACGATAAATTTATCATTGGCTGATCGTCCGGTGTGATGACCGGTTCTGACAACGAGTGGTCCCAGGTGGGAAATGGTTGCTTCGCGTCGTTCAATGGCTTTTTGGTAAAGGGCCGGGGTTGGAAGGTTCCAGAAAATGTTATTTAGGTTATACAGGCCGTGTGCTTCCAGGTCCTGCACGATTTCTCTTCTCTTAGTATTTTGCATGGTTTTAACCCACCGTGTGACATTGTGTTGCCAAGGCTGAGATAATTTGGTGCTGTATAATTATAAATTGCACAGTTTTGGCACAAAAAAATTAAATAAAAGGATTGAATGCCTTATTAAAAGTAAGGGATCATGTTTCATGCCAATTACTCTAAAATTGGAAAATCAGTTCATTTCCGGTCTCCTGATTGATATGGATGGTGTTCTTTATCACGGGGACACTCCAATAGCGGATGCGCTTGCCTTCATGGAGGCAATTGCTGATATTCCGCACTGTTTTATCACCAACAATCCAATCCGGCTTCCTGAGCAGGTTGCTGACAATATGACTTCATTGAGGAAATCTTCTGAGAGAGCGACAGTCAGGCCTGCCCTCCCTAAAACTCCCAATTGCAGTCAGTCAAAATCTTAGGATAGTAGAAAAGCTAGGGGCCGAATTTGTAGAACAGTGGAAGTTGAGAATTAAAATCTACGGGAGGCAAAACCAGACTGCAAACTCCGGTCAGTCACAAATTTGCCAGGGTTATAGGAAATTTCTACATACCGGTCATTCACAGTATGAAAAGTGTATGATTGTGACAAGCAAGTTAATGATCCTTTTAAATTAAGGCCATGGCGGGGCAGGCAGCTGAAAAAGCTGCTTCTAAGCAGATTGAGCTGTTTGTTGCTATCTTAACCTGTAATCAAGGTCTGAGCGGTACTCGAATAAAAACACATTACTCTGCAGAGTTTAGACATTCAGCTTCATATTGCTGTTGTGC
>JARRJW010000088.1:6545-9079 GCA_037388785.1 Gammaproteobacteria bacterium | reverse complement strand
TCAGCCATATTTGCTGAACCACGCAGGGTATGAACAGCCCGCGTCAAGGATTCGGAGACGTAGTATTCATTGGTAGCGGAAGTATCGCTACGTGTATCCTGAATAAAATTCTGTATTGTCTGCAGATGCCCGCGCGATTCCTTGGAAAAAATATCCAGCAAAACAGGGTCCATCTGTTCGGACTGCTGGCTTTCAGGTATTTGTAGAGAATATTCACTATCATCTATATCCGGCAGCTCCAGCGGCTCATCAGCAACCTGCACATCAAGCTGTTCATCGACGTCACTGGATTCCATTTCAGGCAAGTCGAATTTCTCGAGTTCATCGCCGCTGATTGAAGCATCAAGCTCTTCGGTTTTGATGGGTTCATTGGATACAGATACTGGTGTCTGTTCTTCATCCGCTGCATTACCTGCAGCTATAGCATCGGCCCTTTGTTTAATTGCCTCGATATCGACTTCGATTGCTGAGCCATTTTTCTGTGCATCCAATAATTCGGGCAGTGCATCAACCACCTGATCCATCAACTCGAATAACGAAGCTGATGTACTGATACTGTTATCCAGCAGGCGATTGAGCATATTTTCAATGCTCCAGGCAAACTCGCCAATCGTCAGGGCACCGACCAGACGACCACTGCCTTTTAGTGTATGGAAAGACCTGCGGAATCGTTCAAGTGATGACTGCCTGCCCTGGTCTTGTTTCCAGAGAGGATACTCTTCACTAATTACTGAAATTTCCTCTTCGGCTTCCTCGATAAATATGTCCAAAATTTCTGAATCTATGTCATCAAGCGGCGCAGATACAACCTGCGTAGTTACTGGCTCTGGCTCTGGCTCTGGCTCTGGCTCTGGCTCTGGCTCTGGCTCTGGCATAGCCTCATTCTCTTCGATGGAAATATCCAGTAGCTCTTCAGTTTCCTCGACAGCAGGTGCCTCGGTTTCTGGCTCACTGACTTCGTCAAGACTTACTGCATCAGCAACGTCGATTGGCTCATAATGCTGAACCTCAGGTTCGACACTTTCTGATTCCTCGGGTAGAGCCAAATCCTCAACCGAAAGTATTTCTTCCTCGGTTTCGGCCTGTTCTTCTTCGTCGGCTATTATTGGCACTTCTTCAATTTCAGCTTCAGCTGCTGATTCTGATGCTGGCCCAGTTTCATGCGGTTCGCTTGCAGAATCACTTTTCTCTTCAAGCAATAGTTCATCCGCAGCCAACAACAGGTTCTCGTCCATATCGACGGAAAAGCCTTCCTCATCTTCTGCTTCAGTAAGTTCTGGCTCAGACAACTCAACAGCATCAGGTGCTGCCTCAGTCCCAGCAGACTGTGACTCTGTTTCTGTTACTTCTGCATCCGCTGTCAGCTCTTCTGCAGGCATCTCCAGGCTGTCATCTTCAGGCAATTCAAGTTCATCAATATCCAGAGACAAGGCTTCAGAATCATCTGTCTGATCAACTGCCTGATCCACTGCAGCCATCTCCGTTTCAATATCCTGCACTTCTGAAACTGAGATGGATTGATTAAGCAACTTATCCAGACTTTCAGCGGCAAATTCAACAATGCCCTGTCCTTCTGAAGAGTTTTCCAGCAATGCCTCAATATAATATTCAATACTCGTCACAACCTCGGCAAGTAAATCAAGGTCTTCGGATTCAGGCACGCCCTGACTAAGCAATTTTTCAACTACGTAAGCCTGTGCCTTACGGCAAATGTCGGCAGCCTGCTGTTCTTCAATAATCTGAAAAACACCCGCCATGCGGGTAAACCTCTCTGGTACCTCTTCCAGCGCTGCATTTATCTCGGGCGTTTCAAAATAGGAACTTAAGACTTCCTTGACCGCACGTATTTCCGTGGATGCTTCCTGTAAAGCAACATGCACATGAGCCTCGATTTCGCCAGATGGCATGCCGTCTGAGGAGCCATCGGATGCTTTCAGGCTTGACAGGTTTTCCAGCGAAGACTCAACAAACAGCAGATCACTCGCCATTGACATCAACTCGTCTTCATTCGGCTTGTGGCCCTGTGCGACTTTATCCCTGATAAAGTCGCCATTGACACGTATTTTTTCCTGGATGCCGGCCTGACCCAGCATGGCAAAGGTATCTGCCATTTTGCTGAACACGATTTGCAAATCCACTAATGGCGCCACGTCAGCCTGCTGTTCACGCATATACATTTCAATGGTATCTTTGATCTTACGCAGGTCCTCATCAACCGCACCACGCACAGCCATCAGCAGGTTTTCATCTACCAGGCCTTCAGATGAATCACTGCCCATGGCATCAACAGCTTCTTTGAGTTTGTATTTATCCTGGACCGCTTTTACCAGTGCATTCGAGCTGTCCGCGGAGGCCACGTAGAAGAGCAGGTTTTTTATCAGGCCAACCGCAAATTCACAATCATTGGCTTTTTCGCCCTGCTCCATGACGGACTTGATTTGACGATCCAGACGACCAATCAACAACTTGACGCTAATAGAGGGTTCTACCGACTGCTCCATGACACCAGTGGATAATGCCAGGGCCGCTTCCCA
>JARRJW010000088.1:0-6538 GCA_037388785.1 Gammaproteobacteria bacterium | reverse complement strand
GTTAAAGACCTGGCGAAGCAAATTAAGGCTTTTTTCAAGTTCAACGTTACGGTACCAGCCAAGCAAACCTTTATGAAAATGCGCCCGCAACTGTTTGGCCAAATCCTTGAATGCCGGGTTGGGCTCACCCTGCACGGACTGAATCAGCGTCTCATTCAGATGAGGGGCAAAGAAAGCGGTTTCAGAGAGAAGTGTTGCATCACGTGATGCCTTGAGGTCATTGATAAGAGATAAAACTGAAAAGGGCATATCCGGCGCACCTTTTTCGAGTCTCTCCAGGTAATCTGGTAATTGCACCAGTGCTATCATTAACGCTTCGGCACGATCTTTCGGCGCACCGGCCTGTTTTTCAGCCAGACTCGTGGCTACGGCTTCCATTTCCTCGGTCAGCAGACTGGCACCGGTCAGCTCAACCATTTTCAGCGTTCCATGAATTTTGTGCAGTAACCCCGCACACTCTTCAATCTGGTCACCCTGGTGATTATTTTCAACAAAATCCTGCAGCAATGTAGTGGCCTGACTGATGAGATCATTCAGATCTTCTTTTAACCACTTTAGCGCGCTTCTGTCCTGCCCCTGAGTCATTTCTATTCCTTACTGATGCAACCTTGAAATCAAACGGTGAATACCTTAGCCGGGTAACCTGAAACCAGCGACCGATTTACTGAGCTGATCAGACATTTCTGCCAGGGTTTCAATCGAAGCCGCTGACTGGTTGGTACTTTCTTTCGTCTGGATGGTAATTTCCTTGATGACACCCATATTGGTTCTAATCTGGGTAGCCCCATCAGCCTGTAACTTGGCTGAATCAGCCATTTTATGGGTAATATCCGCGATGTAGTTGGAAACGTTTTCAATTTCCTTCAGGGCGTCGCCAGCGCCCTCGGCCAGTTTGGCACCACTGACCACCTCGGTGGTGGATGTTTCCATGGAAGACACCGCTTCATTGGTATCGGCCTGAATGGTTTTAACCAGCGTCTCAATTTGCCTGGTCGCATTGGAAGAGCGCTCCGCCAGTCGCTGCACCTCATCGGCAACCACCGCAAAACCACGACCGGCTTCACCAGCCATTGCTGCCTGCATGGCGGCGTTCAGGGCAAGAATATTGGTCTGGTCAGCAATATCATCAATCAGTTCAACGATCTCACCGATTTGCTGGGAACTCTCACCCAGACGCTTAATACGTTTGGATGTTTCCTGGATCTGCTCGCGGATGTTATCCATACCCTGAATCGTATCGGATACTGCACTTGAGCCTTTACTGGCGAAGTCCACTGAACGCTGGGCAATCTCTTCTGATTCAGATGCATCACTGGCCAGGTCCTCAAGGGCTTTACTCATATCAACAACCGCTTCGGTCGCAGAAGTAATCTGTTCAGCCTGATGTTCTGCCGCATCGGCAAGGTGCATCGCCGATGAGCGACTTTCTTGTGCCGAGGCCGTCACCTGTACCGAGGTTTCATTAATGGTAGTTACCAGGCTACGCAGTGCTTCAATGGCGTAGTTAATGGAATCGGCAATAGCTCCGGTAATATCCTCAGATACCGTTGCCGTTACTGTTAGGTCGCCATCAGCCAGATCACCCATTTCATCCAGCAGTCTTAAAATGGCCTCCTGGTTTTTCTCATTTTGTTCAGCGGTCAATCGCTGACGTGCGTTAGCATTGGCAATCAGTGACCAGGCAGTAAGGGCCAGGAAGATCAAAACCAGCGCGCCCAGAATGGTCACAGCACCAGGACCAATCTGGAAATTACCAATTTTCCAGAGCCCGGGAGACTTGCCATAGGCAGCCAGCAGTTTACTGGCCATGGTATTGACCCTGTCTGATGAGGCAGACACCTGCCCGGCAGCATCCAGAGCAGGCAGCAGTTCCGGGGTTAACAAAATGATTTCTTCAGCATAATCATTGACTGAACTGAACAGCTCAGCTGCCTCGGTCAATAACGATTCAACCTCCTCATCTTCAACACGGCTGATCCCCATGTTGGCATCACCCTCAAGCATGGCTGTCAGTACATCCTGAAACTGCGCTGAGTCTATACTGAATTGATCGAGGGCCTGAGCCGTTAATTCACCGCCGGACAACACATTATTAACGCTGTTCTGGATGCGTTGTGCCAGCATTAACTGCTTCGATGCAGTGAATAACTGTTCACGCGAGACATCAGACTTGACCAACAGATCAGAGATTTCCTCAAAGATCAGGGCAACATCCGGGGTGGTGACATTGATTACTTCAATAAACTCGCCAACTGAGACAATTGCATCCTGACTTTTCAGAATACCATCAGCATTTTGACGCAGTTCCTGCCATGTATTTTCCATTTCAACTAACAGCGGCTGCATGGATTCAGGCGAGGGCGGCAGTTTAATAGCCTTATCCCCATTTTTCAGCTCATCCATTAGCTTGGCAAAACGGTTCCTGGCATCTTTGAGCTGACTGAATGCCAGCTTGTTACCGCTGGAAGCCTCCAGGGAGTATGTAGCGATTTCCTGTGAAACCACACGCTGCTCCGACGCCTTGATCGCGTATTCCGCCTCCTGCCTTTCCCAGGTACTTACTTTGATCGACGTAAAAATTGCCAGCACGATGGCAATCAGCGATAAGCCTCCAAATAAAATCGTCCTGCTTGATGTTTCAGAGTCGCCTTTTGAACCAAACATCACTGATCCCCTTCCAAAAAATTTCAGATAATTTAATAGTTTTAGTTAAGCTGCCGCTGTACGGAAATGCTCATCATTGAGCAGTTTATCGAGACTAATCACCGGCCAGACACCCTCATTGTTTTCATAAGCAGCCTGTATAAAACGGCTGATCAGGCCTTCAATTCTGATTGAACCTATACTCTGATTTTCCTCGAACAACCTCATTCCCTGCACATTTCCAACCAATAACCCGGTTGCTACATCGCCGCGATTGATAAACAGCACCCTGGAGCGGCGATTCGTAACGATCGGTTTGCCTCCGAGAAACGCCTGCAAATCAATAATTGGCAACAGGTTGCCACGAATATTGGCGACACCCTTGACCCAGGCTTTTGCACCCGGCACACGCGAAAGGCGTGGCGGTAAAGTCAATATTTCAGTCACTTCGTCCATGGGTGCCAGAATCCGAATACCTGCAACATGAAATGCCAACCCGGCCCATACTGTTGAATCCGCTTGTTCGTCCTGAACGGTACTATCTTTAGCAAGGCTTTTTGATTCAATATCCTTGAGGATATCGATAACTGACGCAGTATCAGGGTTCATTCAGTATTCCTAGCCAATCAATTCACTGATCTTTTCCAAAAGCGCTTTTTTCTCAACCGGTTTGACCAGATAAGCTGTCGCTCCCTGACGCAGCCCCCATTCCCTGTCTGTTCGCTGATCCTTGGTAGTAACCATAACAATGGGAATATTGGCTGTTTCAGGGGTTTTGGAAATCTTTCTGGTTGCCTGGAATCCATTCATACCCGGCATAACCACATCCATAAGAATAAGATCAGGCATTTCCTTGGTTGCCGTCTCCACTCCGGACTCACCGTTTTCAGCCGTTATCACCGAATGGCCTGCAGCCTCTACGACAGATTTCAGGATATGCATTTCTGTTGGTGAGTCATCCACAATGAGTATTTTTGCCATAGTCGTCTCTTCTTATTATTTGTGCAAATGAATGATTTATACTGCAAATTCCCTGATCGCATTAAGGAGTTCATCCTTGGTGAATGGCTTGGTCAAATAACGATCAGAACCAACAACCCTGCCCCTTGCCCGGTCAAACAGGCTATCCTTGGAAGACAGCATGACCACCGGTGTTTTCTTGAAATCCTTGTTGTTTTTGATCAAGGCACAGGTCTGATAACCATCCAGCCTTGGCATCATGATATCCACGAAAATAATATCCGGGTGGCTATCAGCTATCACCGACAAGGCCTCAAACCCATCAGTCGCCGTAATCACTTCACAACCCGCCTTTTTCAGTAGAGTTTCAGCCGTTCTGCGGATGGTTTTACTGTCATCAATCACCATCACTTTCAAACCGGTTATATCAATACTTTCATCTGTCACCGTCATTCCCCTTTCCTGGGTAAGTTTTTGAATACAAAGAATCACTCAGAGGTATCAATTTTTACCAAATTTTTGTTTTTTATAGCATGACCCAATCAAAGCAGCAGGAACTGACCTGATAGACCGGTATTTCCGGTGAAGCCTTGATTAATATTTTTATACTTAAGAATAGTCAGGTTATCGACGTAAAAATACCCAACTTTAATTTATTTTCATTGTGTACTATCAGGAATTAAAATTCTGTCGATGTCAATACTTTAAAAGTTTTAATTAAGGATTATGATTCGTTCATGAGTATTCGCCTAGGGGTCCTGATGGACCCGATTCAGCATATCAAGGTTCATAAGGACAGCACATTTGCCATGTTGCTGGAAGCGCAGGCCCGTGGCTGGGAAATTCATTACATCGAGCAAAACGATCTCTATCTGCGCAATGATGCAGTTTATGCCAGCACTTCAAAACTACAGTTGCAAGATGATCCGTCGCACTGGTTCAGCTTTACCGCTTCCCAGGAGATCAACCTGTCAGATCTGGATGTAATCCTGATGCGCAAGGATCCGCCATTTAACATGCAGTACATTTACACCACCTATTTGCTGGAAATGAGTGGGACACTGGTTGTCAATCACCCTCAGGCTTTACGTGATGCCAATGAGAAATTGTCCACGGCGTGGTTTCCGCAATGTTGCACACCAACGCTTGTCTCCTGCAGCATGGAGCGATTCAATACTTTCATCGAAGAACAGCAGGATGTCATTGTCAAACCGCTGGATGGCATGGGTGGCGCCTCTATTTTCAGAATTCGCGTAGATGACCCCAACAGGAACGTTATCCTGGAAAACATGACAAACCATGGCAAACACTTCATCATGGCGCAACGTTATATTCCGGAAATTAGAGAGGGTGACAAGCGCATTCTCATCGTTAATGGCAAGCCTGTACCCTATGCATTGGCCAGGGTCCCGCAAGAAGGCGAGCACCGCGGCAACCTTGCCGCAGGTGGCGAGGGCATCGGCGTACCGTTATCGGAAAGAGACTGGTGGATTTGCAATCAATTAACGGATGAATTGACCCAGAGAGGAATTTTATTTGCCGGCATCGATGTCATTGGCGATTATCTTACTGAAATTAACATCACCAGTCCGACCTGTATTCGCGAACTGGATAAAATCTACGATTTGAACATCAGCGCCATGCTTATGGACAGTATCGAGGAAAAAATCACTCAAACCAATCAATCTGCCAGTCTATGAGTTTTCGTTTTAAAGAACCCAGCATCCTGCCATGGATGCCTTTCATCGTTATTGTACTGTTGTTTCTGCTTTGGAGTTCAACGCCTAACCTGCCGGTTCATAATGAGCGTTTTATGGCATTTGGAACACTGATGGATGTCAGTATTGTCGGTGTTAAAAAAGAACTCGCTGAACAGGCAGTCAATCAGTTAGAAAAGGATTTTCAGCAAATGCACAGCCTATGGCATGCCTGGGAGCCTGGCCCACTGGGTCGTGTTAACCAGTTGCTCGCTACCGGTGAAGCGTTTTCCGCACCCACCTCAGTTATCCCCCTGATAAAAACCGGACAGGAACTTGCCGAAAAAAGCGATAACCTATTTAACCCTGCCATTGGCAAGCTGATATCGGCCTGGGGATTTCATAGCGATAACCCCAAGGGCAAAGCGCCTCCCTCGAAAGAACTTATTGAATCACTGGTTGCCAGCAATCCCAAAATGAGCGATATCGTCATCAACGGTTACAAGCTCAAATCCAATAACCCCGATGTAAAGCTCGACTTTGGTGCATTTGGCAAAGGTGTCGGCATTGATATGGCAATTGAAGCGCTTCGGGAAATGGGTATCGAGAATGCTATCGTCAATGCCGGCGGGGACCTGCGGGCTATCGGCTCAAGGGCCGGCACACCCTGGCGGATCGCTATTAAAAGACCCAGCGGCGCTGGCGTGCTTGGCGTGATAAAAACTGACGGCGATGAAAGTATTTTTACCTCGGGTGACTATGAACGTAACTTCAGTTATGAAGGCAAACGCTACCATCATATTATTGACCCCCGAACCGGTTACCCCACCGAGGGCATTGCCTCGGTTACTGTAATTCACTCCGATGCAACCACAGCCGATGCAGCTGCAACTGCGCTGTTTGTTGCCGGAATAGAAAACTGGCAACGCATTGCCAGTCAAATGGGCATCAAACATGTGCTTATCATCGAGTCTGATGGCACGCTGCATATGACACCCTCGATGGAGAAACGTATTGAATTGCTATCATCAGACTATAAAATCGTTATCAGTCCCCCGATAAATACATAAATACAACCCGAAAATGCCTTCCATCGCCCACAGTATCAATTCCAGTGACCGCCTCGGGATGATGTTGCTGGTAGCCGCGGTGATTCACGGGCTTTTTATTCTTGGAATCAGCTTTGACCTGTTGTCACCGCAAACAGAAACCAGCGACAAGGCGCTTGATATTACGGT
>JARRJW010000087.1:6610-9919 GCA_037388785.1 Gammaproteobacteria bacterium | reverse complement strand
CTGTAAACACCAATATGGCCACCCGGGCCAGCAAAAGCGTTAATCTGCGGATTGTCGATAATAAAAAAATCGAAATCGGATAGCGGGTCTTTGTCAGTTGCCCGGGAAAGTTTATCTCCCAGTTGTTCGATGTAGGTACGCGCAAAGGCTTCATCAATAATTTTTTGACTGGCCTTGACACTGCGCATGAAGGCTTGCCCGAGACGCCTTTCCTGGGTCGGTGTCATTATGCCGCCCGAGGCCGAGCCCAGTTCCGGCAGTAATAAGTCATCTGCGACTGCCGGTAAGCTTGAGGAAACGATGGCAAGAAACAGACTAATACAGCCAGAGATCAGTGTTATCAGTAGTTTTGGCATTATCTTATATGACATTCGGGTGCCATTATGACAGGCATTAAGATGTCAGTTTAACTGGATTCTCTGTCCCCAGGGAACCTTGGCCTTGCCTTTAACCAGCCAGATGACCGGATAGTCAGGCAGAGTCTTGGGGAACTTGCCTTCGGCATCGGTGAAATACACCAGCAAATCAGGACGGTTACTCTGTTTTTCAATCCAGTCAAAAACCGGGATAAAGTTGGTTCCACCACCGCCTTTGATGGGGGGTATGGCGATATCATCCCAGGGTTCGTATATCCAGGGAGCATCCTTAGCGATTTCCGAATCACAGGGCAGTAACGAAATCCGGGCGCGGATCTGACCTTTCAGGGCATTTATTTCAGCAACAAACTCTTCAATTTCATTAGGTTTTATCGAACCACTGGTATCAAAGGCAATGACGACATCGATTTGAGAGCTGCGCAGGGATGGAATGATCGCATCACCTTCACGACGCGAGGGACGCATGTAGCTGTAGTCATCCCTTGCCGTGATGGTCATATAGCGAGCCAGTAACATACGCCATGGCAGTTGTGGTTGTAACAGATGATCGATAATACGGGCCAGGCTGCCACCCAGTTTTCCGGCCTGCATGGCCTGCTGCGCAGCTCCGGCCATACGCTGTTGCCACTGTACTGCAAGGGTTTCTTTTTCCTGCATCGTCAGTGGTGGCGGCTCTCCGGCACCATCACCTTCAGCCATGTCCATTTGCTGACCTTGCCCGGGCTCTGGCTTGGCCGATTGTTCAGCATTCTGATCAATATCGGGTTTTGACTGACCGTCAGAGCTGTCAGAGTCGGGCTCGGGCTCCTGCTTGTTGGGACTGCTGGACTTGTCCTGTTCATTCTCTTGATTTTTCGGCGGGGGTGAATTCTGCTGGCCGCCCTGATCTTCGTCTTTGTCGTAGACATGCTGGTCGAGCGTTTCGGTTTCATCATTATCATCGAGCAGCGGGTAGATTTCTTCGGCAGTCATGCCTTTGTACTGGTCAAAGATGACCGCTTCGGGCGGGGGAGTCAGTCCATCTTCAATCAGAAGCGGGTTGATGGCAAAATCACAGGCCAGATCCCAGCGATGCTTGACCCGGTGCTGGCGCCTGGCGAAATGAGACAGGGCGCAATGCAGGGCCTCATGAGCCAGCATGAACTGGGTCTGGTCAAGACTCAGAGAATCAATATATGCCGGGTTGTAATAAAAGTGTTTGGCATCTGTTGCGGTGGCCTTGCACCATTTATCACTGGCTGCCGTCATTGGTAAACGCAATACCAGGGCACCGAGAAACGGTTTGTCCAGAATCAGTTTTGTCCGGGCAGCAGCCAGTTTGGTTTCCAGCGCCTGAATGTCAACTACAGGATTACTCATCGATAACTACTCGAATAACATCACGTCCGCTATCAGGTTGGCCCAGTCTGCGAATTCGGGAACGCCGAAGAGTGCCTCACCAATGGCCCGATGCATGTCAGAGACCAGCATGACGCCCATTTCCTTTTGAGGAAAATTTGACGCATATTTTAAGATGTTACCGACTACAGATTGAAAATCATCGCTTTCCCTGGCCCGAATAGCTCGCCCAACCAGGGCCGCAGCGATCGCATATTGCAGGTCGATTTCATCAGGTACCGGGACTTCCCTGCCGGCAATAATGTCATCCAGATCTGGCATTTTGTCGAGGCTGGCGACGAAAGCATGCAATTCAATACCGGCCGCTGGTCCGACACAGGCTTGCAGGCTGCCCTGAAGCAGGTTTGGCGAAGTTTCAAACTTTTTCAGGGCGCGATGGGAAAATTCCCAGGAACGTGGTGAAGGAAATGCGACCGGATTGTGAGCCGGGTCAAATTCAAACAGCAGTTCAGGGCGAAAACGCAAAAATCCGATAATGCGCTCGTCGATATTGTTCTGGTAGGCCCAGGCAACCCAGTCATCCAGATGGGTTTCCAGCTCAAAATGGGAAAAACGGTTGGCCAGCGGAGCTGGCATGGTATAGGTCACACCACGATCGCCTTGTCGATTGCCGGCAGCAAAGATGGCCCAGCCGTCAGGAACAACATATTCGCCCAGCCTGCGGTCCAGAATAAGCTGGTAGGCAGCAGCGGATACACTGGGTGGCGCGGAATTGATTTCATCAAGGAACAGGATACCTTTTTCGCCATGTCGCCCGATATCAGGCAAAATCGAGGGCACTGCCCAATCAACCTGGTTATCGGAACGGAAGGGGATACCACGCAAATCACTGGGCTCCATCTGTGAGAGTCGAATATCGATCACCTTAACGTCGTGTTTCGCAGCAATTTCAGCAATAATCTGCGATTTGCCAACGCCTGGCGGGCCCCAAAGCATCACCGGTGTATGGTGACCTTCATCCGTGCTGGTAAATTCTCTTTCTAAAATTATGGTTATTTGCGCTGGACGCATATATCATTCACCGTCTAGTTAAGTTTTTTATTGATTTGGTTAATCCCCTAGCATGATTCCAATGCTCCAAGTTTTCAACACATTGCTTTAAGGGTTAAGTAAAAAACTGTAATTTTTTGTGGCACTTATTAGAAAAAGCTTGTATTCTAGCCGACGTTTTTTCACCGGCACTTTGAGTCAGAGCCAAATTTGATATTTACAGGGTTTTCTGACTGATACAAATTGCTTCAACGAATAATTTCGAGTGTATAACTCATTTGTTAATTTTAAGGTAAGACTTCGGAGATCCGGATTATGAACCAGACGTATTATGACGCAGTAACTAAGATGGAAGAGATGGGTGTTAATGATGAATACATCCAGGGTTGGCAGGCCGGATTCCTGCAGAATCCGATGCGTGAAGAACAACGTGTAACAGAACCGTATGAAGCCGGTTATGCTGATGGTGAAGAAAAATCAGAAGATAACTTTGGTAACTGGGTTAATAAATAACTTAGTTATGAAATATGGAAAAGGCGGGTAA
>JARRJW010000087.1:0-6587 GCA_037388785.1 Gammaproteobacteria bacterium | reverse complement strand
AATTGCCCGGGTCAGTTGCTTAACCACGTCCGGTCCATCTTTGTCCATAACCTGGTCAATGACCCAGCGGTTTTCGCCGTCATCGCCCATTATCATTTGCATGCAGTAGCCAAAATGCCGCAAAAACGGATAACTTGGGCCTTCGTCGGTATAGTTCAGCTCTGAGTAATCTTCGCCGCGGGCGTTGAGTCGGGATATGAAATCACCAATATGGTCACCTTCACCAAACAGTTCAATGCTGTTTCCGTAAACGTGGGCGGCGAGTTTTTTGGTAACGGCATAAATCATTTCCTGGCGCTGTTCGTCTTCCATAGCGTAGCGCAGACTTGCCAGTCGGTCGGTGATATTGAGCTGAAAAATGACGTATTCAAGAATGGCATCCATGCGTTGGCGGTCATTCTGGTAGACAAAGTCTTCGCCGTGAAGGGTAATTGCCTTGTCTTTGGCAATACGCCAGATTATGTATGCAACAGCGCCGGCAATTTCTTCCAGCGAGCGTTCCTGTTCATCGTCATGCCAGTGGCTTTTGATTCTGAGTGCCATATATTTTCCAGTAAATTTACTTTGTGAAACAGGTGTTAACAGTTTATCAAGCAAACGCTGAAACACGATCATGTAAGCTTGACTTCGTCATCTTTGACTCAGACACTGCCTGATAAAGGTTAATCACCTGATTTTCCGGTAATTTTCACATAACGCGTCAATTAATAAAGTGATAGATTATGTGTCTATATCGAAGTGCCGTTAGTTTGCCTTTCGAAAAGTGTCTACAGTCGGGATGCTGCAGTCAAGCCTATAGGGATATATTCACGGCGTTTCTGAGAAAGATAAACTAATTGCACCAACAATTAAGAAATAAGCAGGATTATGGCAGCAGAATTTTCAGAAGAACGGCAGATAGTCCCGTTAAAAACTATCAGCGAAGTCAAGCCCAATACATTCGTTTTTGAACGTCCCGGTGCACTGCCGCTGGACTTTTGTGATGAAGTTATCAGGCGCTTTGAAGCTTCAGAGCATTACCAGCGCAAAGGCGTCATCGGACAGCTCGGACAGCAGGATTCCGGCATCAAGCAGACCATGGACCTGGTTGTCAGCGACAAGGAGGATTGGCGGGATATTGATGAAGTGTTTTTTAAAACAACGGCGGCGGCGATGAACGAATTTTGCCGTTCCTATCCATATTTCAGCCAGGGATTTAAAGACCTGGGGTACCAGGTGCAGCGCTATCAGAAAGGCGATTTCTATCACTGGCATATCGATGGTGGCAGCCACCAGTTCAGCCAGCGCCAACTGGTATTGCTCTGGTATCTAAACGACGTACCGGGGCCGGGTGGAGAGACTGAATTTCTCTACCAGGACATTAAGGTGAAACCTGAAAAAGGCAAACTGGTAATATTTCCGCCTTTCTGGACTCATGAGCACCGTGCTGCCAAAATTCTGGAAGGGGTCAAGTATATCGCCACCACCTGGGTAGTTTTTGCCTGATGGCTGATAAAAAACCGGAGTTGCTGGCGATTGTAGAACTCGGGGGCTATCCCAACTTTATACCGCTTTACCAAAAACTGGGTTTTTCGCCTACGGTGGTCAATTCGCAAAGAAAAGCCCGCAACTATCTAAAGAAAAACCAGCCCAGGGTGATTGTCTGTGAGTACAACTTCCAGTCTGATTTCAGGGACAGGACGTCAAACCTGGAAACCCTGATGGCTGTTTTGCAGAAAATGCCTGACACCCGGCTGGTGGTGTTTTACATGCCCGAACATCAACCCAAGTTTAACCAGGTTCAACAGCGTTTTGATATCTACGCAGCATTAACTTTTCCAGTTGATGTCTATGAACTGGAAACACAGTTGGCCGGCTGTCTGTGATTCAGCTTGCCTCTGATTCAGATTACTCCTGATTTAAACCGCTACTGATTTAAACTGGCAGGTTCTCACCCAGCAATTTGCGAATGTCTTTTTCTGTCCAGTGGGCTTTCCCGGGCGCAGGCATAGCTTCCATGTTCCATAACTCGGCTGTTTGCTGGGGGGAGATCTTATTGGACTGGTATTCCAATGCCTGTCTTTCCATGGATGCCATGTAGTTTTGCTCGCCAACGTAATACAGCAGGTCATCCATTGAGATATCGAGATTTTTTTCCCTGGAAACCAGGTCTACCAGGTCATTGGGGTAGTATTGCTCAATTTTTTCCTTGAGATAGGTTTCAATATTCTCGGCAATTTTCGGCGGCGCACTGGCGTTGCCGACGGTGCTTTTCATGCGTTCCCGGGTTATCGGGATAATATCGTGTGTAAAGTCCGATGCCAGATGCGGATAGTCTTTATTCAGTCTTTCAAGGATGTCAGCGCCGGTATTAAGGACTTCAATTTTTTTCCAGGCCAGGTGGATTGGAATTTCCATGCCGGCAATTTTTACAAAAGTGGTTTTTTCTTCTTCAGACATTAGATTAAAAATTGCTGATAAATGCGTATATTTTGTGTCTAACTATAGAACATTGCTGGAAATTTACTGCGTGTTTGTCAAAGCTCCGAGTTTTCCGACGATTTCCAGAATTTGCTCGCGTGGCGGGTAGTCGCCTGAATTTTCCAGGTATTCGTTCCAGTTTGTGAATTCAAACTGAAGTTCAGGATCGGTATTTCGACAACCGAGTATCCTGATCGTGGCATTATCGATACGCCAGGGCCCATCACCCTTGAGCTTTCCCCGGATTAAATGGGCTGAATCGGCAGGTGATTTTAAATGCCAGAAAGGATCAAGATAGAGCAGACCGAGTTGATGTTCAAAACAGGCTGCAGCAAGTTTCTTTTCACCAGTATCGAATAAGATTGCCAGTGGAGATGTGACTGAGTCAATGGTGGGCATCGTTTAAGCAGGTGTCAGACCTGCGAGGCCAATTCGTCAAAACGTTTTTTTACGGCAAATTCCCGCATGTTTTCGGCTTCTTCCTTGCTGGCAATCGCCGGGGACTCTTCCCATTGCCCTGAGGCGGGGTTAAACATGCTGAACTTGTATTGTTTTCCGGTTTTGAAAACCCTTGAGACTTCATTGCCAGCTTGCTGCAAAGCTTCCATCTTGGATAAAGGTTTGGCTTTTTCTGCATGAGTTTGTGCTGCCGGTGCCGCCTGTTTTGGCGTCTGCTCATGAAAGTCGTGGCCCATTTCACCAGTAACATCCATTTCTATCATGGTGACGTTGGGGGCACGGCTGCATATGTACCCGGCCATCATTGTGCCGACTTTCCTGTCATCGTTCTCAAGCGCCGTTAACAGCTTGTCAGCGGCAATGGTAAGACGTTGCTGGGGGCTGGGGTTTTCAACCCACTCACGGCCCATTTGCCAGCCTTTGTTCATATCCTCATCCATCTTGTTAAAAAAGGCTTCAGCCTGTTGGATCAGACTGTCCTCTATTGGGAGAGAGAATGTTTGTTCTTCGACGACAACTTTCAGTAACATGGTATTAAATTCACCTAAATAATGATGATGTCTTTTATCACTGCCAGACATTGGTAGCGGACATCATTGCAGGAACGAAATGTTATTAGAAATCAAATCACTCATCAATGAAGCACAGGTAAAGAAAATCCATGAAATTCTTAACGAAACCAGTTTCGTTGATGGCAAGGCAACAGCTGGCAAGGCGGCCGCCAATGTTAAGAAAAACCTTGAATCCTCACTGGGCACGGAAAAACAGCAATTGCTGAATCGCATTTTGATGGCCAGCCTGGGCAATCATCAGCAGTTTAAAAGTTTTGCCCTGCCAAACAGAATGGCTGATTTTATTTTTTCCAGGTACGACCCCGGCATGACCTATGGTGACCATGTCGATGATCCTATTATGGGGGGAGGCGGTGGCCGTTTCAGGACGGATGTCTCCATGACGGTATTTTTAAATGATCCGCAGAGCTATGAAGGCGGAGAATTGACCATCAGGACAGCTTTTGGCGATAAACTGGTAAAACTCAATGCCGGTGATGCCGTGGTTTATCCTTCGGCGAGTGTTCACCAGGTGGCCCCGGTTACCAGTGGGGTCAGGCAGGTAGCGCTGACCTGGATCCAGAGTTTTGTCAGGGATGCGGCTAAAAGAGAACTGCTGTTTGAACTGGATCAGGCCCGGGAAAAAATGCTCACTGAGAGTCCTGAGGCGAGTGAAACCAAGTATGTTGACCGATCTTATGTAAACCTGCTCAGAATGTGGGCGGATGTCTGATTAATCATCGATATCCAGGCCCATTTCCCTGGCGCGCTTGCGCCAAAGTTTACGGGCTAGCTGCTGCATATCCGGGATCGTGTCCCCTTCGTCGACAATTTCAAGTCCCAGCAGTGTTTCCAGTATATCTTCGAGCGTGACTATACCCATGAACATGCCGAAATCATCAATAACCATGAGAATTTGTCCGCGTGTGTCGAGCAGTGTTTCGTAAGCGTCCAGTACACTGGTGGTATAAGACTGGGCCTTGATTTCCCGAGAGTAAATATTAAGTGCGTTGTCGCTGTTGCCCCTCGCCTGGGCGAGTAAAAGATCATTTCTTAAAACAAAGCCGGTAATGTTGTCATGATGCTGTCTATAGACGGGTATCCTTGAAAACCTGACACTGTCGTGTCGCTCAAAATATTCAGACACCTTCAGGTCATCTGACAGTGAAAAAACCACGGAGCGGGGTGTCATGATGTCTTTGATGGATGTTTCCCGCAGTAAAAAAAGATTCTTTAATATTCTTGATTCATTCGAGGCCAGTTGACCTTCGCGTTCGCCAAGTTCAGCCAGAGCTGCCATTTCATTTCGGGTTATTTTAACGGCTTTTTCCTTGGTCAGGCCCATTGTCAGTTTTTCTGACAGTAGCACAAAGGGATAAAGAATCCATATCAGGGGTTTCAGGCTGATGGCAACAGGTATAGCCAGTTGTCGCCAGTAATGAGCACCCAGAGTCTTGGGGATGATCTCGGAAAATACCAGGATCAGCAGCGTGAGAATGGCAGAGATCACACCAATGTAGGCACTGCCAAAAACAAGGGCGGCCTGAGCACCTGCTCCGGCAGCCCCCATGGTATGAGCGATGGTATTTAAGGACAAAATGGCGGCAAGTGGACGATTGATATCGTCCTTCAGGCTTTTTAGAAGTTTGCCTTTGTGCGGTGAATCTTTTTCCAGTAGCGTGACGTAGGGGCGGCTTACAGAAAGTAAAACAGCTTCAGCAATGGAACAGTAGAAGGAAAAGCCCAGCGCAATAAAAATATAAATAAAGAGTAATAACATTAAGTGAAGCTTAACATTATTTTAAGACAAAGGATGAGGCTAAAAACAAGTGAGGGCTGGAGAAGTATGAGCTGAATTGAACTCGCTTTCTGTTTGAAAATGAGTCCAATTCAGTGCGGTTTATTTATTGCTTAGTATCCGCCTTTACGTGCTACATATGGCAGTCCGGCAATACGGTTACCCTGCTTGGAAGGTGCGCCGGGGAAAAGATTATAAAGGTCTTTACTGCTGATTTTTTTACCCCAGATTTTACCCATACCTTTGTTGATTGCGCGTTCCATGGGCTGAGTGTTATTTTCGAAATATTCTTCACGAAGGTAGTTCAGCACATCAAAGTGTTCCTGGGTGAGTTCATCCATGGTGTCATCGGCTGCTGCTAATGCTTTTGCAACATCCTCGTTCCAGGCTTTGGGATCTACCAGGTTGCCATTTCCGTCCAGTTCAATTGTATTACCGTTTACTTCTATTGACATTTATATACTCCTATTATCACTGTGGATGATAAAAACCAAGGGAATCAACCACGTCCAGAATTCAAAGTGAGGGGATTCTATAAAAAATTTAATAAGTCGTCATCTGTGAATTTTTTCAATTTCATACTTCGATGAGGGATGCTCATGAGAGAGATATGATTATTCCTCGCAGGGGCAGATGTACAAAATCACTTGGTGCCGGCATTGTTAAATACCTTTGTCATCAGTGGATTCGCCCACGGCATCTATACCTTTGTGCGGCAGAAACAGGCCGCAACCAATATCCTGGTGGTCTCCGAGTCCAAGCTGCTGAATTTTAAGGGCATCTTCGGGTTTCAGTTCGGCTAACATCAGACTGCGTGTATAAATAGTGCCATCGGGCGTTTTAACCGGGTTGATTTTTCCACAAAGCGCTTTTTTGATATCGATACCCAACTCGGTTAATTCGATCTGAATTCTTTTCATAAAAGCCAGTTCATCTTCTTTTTCGTTTTCTGAGCAGATAATTGAACGGGAAAAAACAGTACCTTCCTTGCTGAGTTTTCTTATTTTAGGTTTTTTAATTTTCATCTCAAAACCATTGATATCGAGTGTTTTACCATTCAGTAGCCGGGTGACTTCTTGCTGGTGCTCTTTTTTAACCCGGAGTATCAATTTGGTACGTTTGGATAAAATCAGGTTTTGACCAAGGCTTTCGTCAGGGCGCTCCCAGCCGTTCTGTGAGCCGGCAAGGTGAATTGGGTGGATGCCAAGGTCTTCGCTGACATGGCCCGGCAGGGCATCTTTGATTGCCCTGGATAAATGGTAGATATGATCGACAGGCAGTTCCCTGCATTCGATATTAAACAGCAGGTCGACGACTGA
>JARRJW010000086.1:0-7246 GCA_037388785.1 Gammaproteobacteria bacterium | reverse complement strand
CTGTGGATAAGGAATACCAATGCCTTCCTGATCAAATCTCAGTTTCACCGCTTCATTCATAGCAAACATGACAGGCCAGTAATCCGATGAGTTAACCCAGAGCCTGACGGCAAAATTCACTGAATCTGCACCTAATTCAGAAACCGCAATCAAATGAGTCGGATCTTTTAATACGCGCTCTTCAGCAGCTATCAGTTCTTCAAGCACATCCCGAACATGTTTAATATCTGCATCATAGGAAACACCTACCAGCAGATCCACCCGGCGTGTTGCCTTGGCTGAATAATTAATAATGTTGCCATTGGACAGGCTTGAGTTTGGCACAATGATGGTTTTGTTATCACCGGTTTTCATTGTTGTCGTAAAAATGGAAATTTCCTCTACAACACCAGCAACACCAGCTCCTTCTATAAAATCACCGACCTTAAATGGTCTGAAGATAATCATTAAAAATCCTGCGGCAAAATTCGACAATGATCCCTGTAATGCCAGGCCAATGGCCAGGCCGGCAGCACCTAAAACAGCAATGAATGAAGTCGTCTGAATACCCAGTTGCCCAAGGGCGGCAAGAACAACAAATGCCATCATGGCCACATAGGCTATATTGCCTGTAAAGCCTATGATAGTCGGGTCGGTTTTGCCCTTGGCCATCATTTTAGCCAGGATCGTTTTAAGCCTTTTGGCAACCCATTTACCAATAATAAATATAGCCACCGCGGCAAGCAGTTTAAGGCCATATAACGTAACCAAAGCTTCTGCCTGTTCAATAATATTGCTGAGATCCATTGGAATACCTCTTAGAGTTAAAAATTTAAGATTTAGAATAAAGAGTTTGAGTTTGTAACTGGATTACTGGTTGCCGCCATGGATCATGCTGATAAGACTGGCTTCGCTTTCGCTTAAACCTAATTCTTCGACCAGTCTGTCTGCGGTTGCACCCTGCTGAACGAGACGAATCGCTTCCCCATAGGGCACACCCGTCTGCGACTGCAGGTTTTCAATTGACTCCTGTCTGTGTTCAATCGCTGATTCACGATCTTCCATGTGACGAAGTCGTTTATCAACACCCACCGCCCCAGCGGTAAGGCCATTAATACTAACCTGTTGGGAAGACAGGCGACTTTCCAATTCATTGACGCGCAGGTTAAGTGCTCGGAGACGTAGTAGCAACTGAAGCAGGAAGTAGACAAGCAGTGCAAGAATTATCGAAAAAGCAATATTTAACAATGTCATTCAGGCATACACATCGATATGGTCTTTAGGAGGCTTATTGCCTTTTTCATCATCGGAGTTTGAGTCTTTTGGACTTTTTTCACGTTGTTTAGGGCGCTCGCCCTTCCTTCTCACCTTTGATACAGGAGCGATATTTGTCGGTTTAGGAATATTATCGGTGCGAGTTACATCAGCCATGGTGGGTTAATTATCGACTTCATCAGAACATACTCATTTCAGCCCATTCTTCCTCGGATAACAGTTTGTTGAGATCTACGACGATTAACAGGTTGTTATCACGACTGGCGACACCCTGGATGTAACGTGAACTTTCCTCGTTTCCTACATTGGGTGCTGAATCAATTTCAGATACACGCAAGTCCGCTACCTCGGCAACACTGTCGACAAGAATACCAACAACCTGTGCTTCCGACTCAATTACAATAATGCGGCTCAAGTCATCCATTTCAGCCTGGGGCAGCCCAAATCGCATACGAGTATCAATAACCGTAACGACATTACCACGAAGATTGATTATACCCAGAACGTAATGAGGAGCACCGGGAACCGGTGCAATATCGGTTACGCGCAATACTTCTTGAACCTGCATGACATTGATACCGTAGGTTTCATCTTTCAGACGAAAAGTAACCAACTGGATCTCTGGATCATTGGTTTGTGTTTCGTCATCTACATCAGCGGTCATATAGACTCTCCAGTTTTTGTTATAGGAATAATCAGATTATCTTTGTTAAAAATAGCACTAATCAGGTTCAATTTCCTGCATCAATGCTTCCGTGTCAAGAAGAACGCATAAACGGTCAATCAACGTTCCAATCGCCCATGGCCGTGTCGGTCTTAACGGGCGCCATTTGACCTGCTCCGGGTAAAGCTCAATGGTTTCTTTGATCGCATTACAACTTAAACCCCATCGGTCATTAATTATAAGGAAATGACCTGCATGGTTAGTGCGTCTTTCATCAACCATTTCATGCATTTTTTCCGGCATTATCAATCTCGCCGTATCAACAATCACAACATTATCATCGCGATGTTGAACCACACCAAGATGCCAATCGGGCTGAGTTGGAATGACCAGTGTTTCCTGGTCCCAAACTGATATACCGGTTAACACCATCAGTGGAATAGCAATTTCAATACCCTCAACATCTACCAACAGACACTGAAAAGGCGATTCGGTCCAGTCAGGTAAACTGGCAGTTTCAACTATCTCCTCAGTATCAACAGCGGTGAATGTTTCTGGTTATTCAACACTTTCAGTTAATAACGACTGTTGTTCCTGAATCTTTACCTGTTCCTGAGTTTCTACTGCTGGAGATGGAGCAACAACCTCATCCTGTTTGATCTGATTGTCTGTTTGGAGGTCTGGCTGGACTTCTTCGAGTAATGCCTCCAGCAGGTTGAAAACGGCCTGATCAGAGTCAGCCAGGGCCGTTTGTACGGATTTTTTTGCGTTATCCGACTGCTGCATGCTGGACCCCGAGACTTCCCTGCAACATTTCTTCCAAAAGTTTGGTGTAGGCCTGTACGCCACGGGATTTTGGATCAAAAAAAGCTGGCGGTATGCCTGCGCGACTGGCCTCCCTGAACTTGGTATCAACCGGAATAACACCATTCCATAAATGTTTCATGTGGTTTTGTTTTAGAACCTGCAAACTGTCAATGGAGGCACGTGTACGTTTGTCATACATGGTCGGAACCACGGTATAAGCCAAAGGTGACTTCCTGGCCTTCATAACCATACGTAAAGTATGTGTCATTCTTTCCAGTCCCTTGATTGCCAGAAACTCGGTTTGCACAGGAACGACCAGGTGCTCACAAGCTGCTAGCGCATTAATCAACAACACACCAAGCAACGGCGGACAATCAATCAAAACATAGTCAAACTGATCCTCCACCTTGGCCAGTGCATTTTTCAAAACCAGCCCCATTCCCTCAAGCCGTGCTGATTGCCTGTCCAGGGTTGCAAGCGCTACCGAAGCAGGCATTAGAGATAATGCTGCGGTGCCTGTATCGCAAAGAACGGATGAAGGATCCAGCGGTTTTCTCTCAGCAAGAGCCTGGAAAAGTGAATAGGTGCTGTCATCCAAAGCATCAGGATCATAGCGAAAATAACTGGTCAGAGAGCCATGCGGGTCGACGTCCACGAGCAGGGTACGAAATCCCCAGGCTGCCAATAATCCGCCCAGTGCAACGGTTGTTGTCGTTTTACCGACACCACCCTTTTGATTCGCCACTGTCCAGATTTTCATAACGTACCCCCCGGTGACTCAGCCCAGGGTACGTCTGACTGGTTATTATCAATTACTGACTCTACGCCAAGGGCATCATAGGCAGTTTCGCCTTTTCCCGGGCGAATTATCATGGTGACACGACGGTTTTTTGACCTTCCTTCGACCGTGGTATTATCAGCGATCGGCCGATACTCTCCATAGCCAATAGCCGCCAGGCGATGGGGATCAACTCCCTGACGTGTCACGTATGCAACAACACTGGCCGCCCTGGCAGCTGAAAGCTCCCAGTTGGAAGGAAAAGCCAGTGTTTGTATTGGCACATTATCGGTATGCCCTTCAACATAAATTTGGTTATTAAGTGGTTTGACAATCAAGGCAATATCTCGAAAAGCTTTCCTGGCATCTTTCGATAATCGGGTACTGCCACTGTCAAAAAGCATTTTGCTGTTTAACTGAATTTCAATTTTGTCACCCTGCAAATTGATGTCCACCAGGTCCTGGTCAACAAAACTTTGCAGAGAGGAATCCAGGTTGCTTGCTAACACCCATAATCGGTCATCCACAGGCTCGGTCTCCTGGGATACCTGTGACTCATTTTGTTGATCGGATTCAGCCAGCCCTTTTTCAGCCTCGTTGGAGATATCCGACTGATCCTGGTTCTCGCCACGAAAGACGTAATCACCGGGCTGTTGGTTTTCTGTCAGTAACGGTGCTGGTAACTGCTTGGCTTCCTTAAGCTCTTCTGAAAAAGCTTCAACCATGGTATCGGAAAGTACCCTGTACTTACCTTCATTAACTGAGGATATGGCATACATGACAACGAAGAAAGCAAACAGAAGGGTAATAAAGTCCGCATAAGAAACCAGCCAGCGTTCGTGGTTCTCATGTTCCTCGAGTTTTTTCTTCCTGTTTCTTGCCACAGAGTTTACCTTGAAACAAATAACAATCAGTTTTCGAAACCACGCAATTTAGCCTCGATATGACGGGGATTTTCCCCTTCCGCGATGGATACAATGCCTTCGACCACCATCTCAAGAAACATCGTTCTCTGGGCAATCTGGTTTTTTAACTTGTTCGCAAATGGAAGCAGGAAAAGGTTTGCCAGCCCAACACCATAAATAGTGGCAACAAATGCCGTTGCAATACCACCACCGAGTTTTTCAGGATCACTCAGATTCTGCATAACATGGATAAGTCCCATGACAGCACCGAGAATGCCAATCGTCGGCGCATAGCCACCCATGCCTTCATATACCTTGGCAGCCTGCAGATCTTTACTTTCCCGGCTATCCAGTTCCACTTCCAGCACGCTCCTGATAATTTCAGGTTCGTTTCCATCGACCAGCAATTCAACACCTTTGCGAATAAAGCGGTCTTTCTCATTTTGAGTAGCATTTTCCAGGCCAAGTAAGCCATCGCGTCTGGCTATTTTGCTCCATTCAACAATTTTTTGGATTGTCTGATCCACTGGCAGTTGTGGAGGTTTGAATACCGAACTGGACATCCGCATAGCTCGGATAAAAACGGGAATCGGTGTCTGCAGCAAAATGGCACCAACCGTACCCCCTAACACGATTGCAGTTGCCGGGCCGTTAATCAACGAGGCAATATGTCCACCTTCGAGCCAGTTGCCTCCAAGAATAGCCAGCAACGCAACAAATATACCTATGATGCTTAAATAATCCATTTCAGAAAACCTTTGCCAACTGTTCGCCAATTAATGCCAAAGGTAACACACGGTCTGACAGGCCGGCTTTTTCAACCGCCTGTGGCATGCCGTAGACAACACAACTTTCCTGGTCCTGAGACCAGACTGTAGAGCCTGCCTGCTTAAGTTTCTGTGCCCCCATTTTTCCATCAGCGCCCATACCGGTAAGAATCACAGATAAGACATGTTTGCCATAACTTGCTGCCGATGAACCCAGGCCAACATCAACACTGGGTTTGTAGGTCTGTCCCGGCAGGCTACCCTTGATTTCTACATACCCCTTGCCGCCTTTTCGCTCGATAAGCAGTTGTTTGCCACCTGGAGCCAGAAGGACCTGACCGGCAACAAGGTTGTCATGATCGGCGGCTTCTTTGACATTCAGCTTACAAAGGTCATTCAGACGCGAGGCATAAGCAGTGGTAAATGTTCCCGGCATATGCACCAGCACAACTATCGGAACCGGGAAATTGGCTGGCAGCTTGGTTAATACATCCTGAATGGCAACCGGCCCCCCGGTAGAAGCACCAATTACAACCAGCTTATAGTCACCCCGACGGCTTTCTTTGGAAGCAATAGCTGTGGTCCGCTTAGTCGCTGCTGGTAAAGTATCGGCCTTAGGCGCCGGCTGTCTGTTCGACCTGAATGCTGGCCTGAGAACAGCGCGGTTGGATTGGGAAGCGGTTACAACTTTCTCGCGCAGCAATACATATGCATCATCGTAATTACTGGAAGAAGAGAAATTTTTGCTGAGATAGTCAACTGCCCCGGCATCCAGTGCGTCCAGGGTAACTTTTGCACCCTCGGAAGTCAGGTTGGAAAACATCAGAGTAGGTGTCGGATGTTTGTCCATGATCTCACGAACTGCCTCAATACCATTCATAACAGGCATTTCGACATCCATGGTAATAACATCCGGGTTCAACTCGATAGCTTTCTCAACTGCTTCCTTGCCATTCGAGGCAGTACCGATCACCTTGATATTAGGTGATTGTTCCAGAATTTCGATAATTCGATGACGATAAAAGGCTGAGTCGTCGACAACCAAGACGTCTACATTCTGTCCCATAAATGCTCACTCAGGCCCCATACCAATAAAATTTAGACATTTACTGGGCATATTTTCTCATTAAACCCGGCACATCCATGATCAGCGCAATCTTGCCATCACCAGTAATGGTCGCGCCCGCCATGCCCTCAAGTCCCTGTAGCAAAGCACCAAGAGGCTTGATAACGACTTCTTCCTGGCCGATTAAATGATCAACAACCAGTCCAACCTGAACATTCGCGACATTAACGACTACGACATGGCCTCCACCATTACTGTAATCCACCACACCACTATCTTTGATCAACCATTCACGCAGGTAAAACAATGGTAATTTTGGATAAATCCAGGTTAAAGATTTCCACCACGCTGGCCAAAGGCAGGGCAAAGGGCTGATCTCCTAGAATAACCATCAGGGTAGGAAGAATTGCCAGGGTCAATGGCAGTTTAACGGTGATCACTGAACCTTTACCCATTTCAGAATCAACTTCAACCGATCCGTTCATCTGCGCGATGCGGGTTTTAACAACATCCATACCGACTCCACGTCCGGAAATATCAGAAATCTCCTTCTTGGTGGAAAACCCGGGATGGAAAATCAGGTTGTAACACTCTTTGTCGTCAAGTCTGGCAGCTGCCTCGGAATCCATCATGCCCCGTTCTACGGCAAGTCCCCGAAGTATATTGGCATCCATCCCCTTACCATCATCCATGATGGAAAGCACAATATGATCCCCTTCCTGCAACGCCGATAAGAGTACCCGGCCTTTGCGGGGTTTACCTGCAGCCTCGCGCACATCCGGCATCTCAATACCATGATCAACTGAATTTCTGACCAGGTGAACCAGTGGATCAGCCAGAGCTTCTACCAGGTTTTTATCCAGATCGGTATCTTCACCTTCCATTTCCAGTTCAATCTCTTTGTTAAGAGATCGTGCCAGATCACGTACAACCCTGGGGAATCGACCAAAAACTTTCTTAATGGGCTGCATACGGGTTTTCATGACCGCCAACTGCAGATCTGAA
>JARRJW010000085.1:0-6598 GCA_037388785.1 Gammaproteobacteria bacterium | reverse complement strand
TGGTACGTAAAATCTCAATCGGCTGCTTGGGATCATGCAGCTGATGGTTATCCGTTAATGCCGCTTCATAAGGTCCATCCTGCCCCTGGGCATCCCGGGGTCCTGCATTCCATGTTGATGGCACCACAGCCTGGTAATTATCAATTTTCTGATCCTTAATAACAATCCAGTGCGCCAGGGCACCTCGCGGTGCTTCCATGAATCCAACACCACGCGCTTCTTTGGGCCAGGTTGATGGGTCAAACATTGCATCGTTATGGACTTTCAGATCACCGGCCTTGATATTGGAAACCAGGTTATTCATCCAAATACTCATCTGGTCACCGATCAGCTTAGTTTCCAGTGTTCTTGCAGCGGTACGCCCGAGGGTTGAAAACAGAGCATCAATTGGTACATCCAATTGTTTTAATACCGCACCGGCCAATTCTACAGTAGGCTCATGACCGGTGGCATAAAGTGTCAACACCCGAGCCAACGGCCCTACTTCCATCGGCTGACCTTTCCAGCGTGGCGATTTTAACCAGGAATAGCTGTTTTCAATATCCAGAAAATCGTACGGTGGTTTCGGACCTGAATAATTCAGATTGGTTTCACCGTCGTAAGGATGCAAACCCTGTTTCTTACCAACGCTGTAGTCATAATAGGAATGTGCAATGAATTCCTGGACCTGGTTTGGATCATTGAGGTCAATCGGATGTATTTTGGTTAAATCACGATCCAGTATCGCACCACCGGGAATGAAATAGGATGCCGGGTCATCCATACCTTTTTCCGGCATGTCGCCAAAGGTCATGAAGTTACGCACCCCTGAACCCCGCTTAAACCAGTCTTTATAGAATCCGGCAATAGCCAGGGTATCTGGAATGTATACATCGTTTACAAAGGTCATCATCTTGTTGATGATGCTCTGAATTTCCTGTAGCCCGAGAATGTTCAGTGCCGTGGCGCCACTGCCACCGGTCGAGCTGCCTGGGTCAATACTGATTGGTGACGGCGCACCTCCCACTACAAAGTTCGGATGCGGATTTTTGCCACCAAAAATCGTATGTATTTGAACCACATCACGTTGCCATGCAAGGGCTTCCAGGTAATGCGCTACAGCCATCAGGTTGGCTTCGGCAGGCAGCTTGTATGCAGGGTGGCCCCAATAGCCATTGGTAAAGATCCCCAACTGACCAGACTCAACAAAACCCTTAATCTTTTTCTGTACATCAGCAAAATAGCCCGGTGATGAATTTGGCCATTTTGATATTGACTGCGCCAGCTCCGAGGTTGACTTGGGATCCGCATTCAGCGCCGAGACGACATCAACCCAGTCAAGCGCATGCAGATGATAAAAATGCATGACATGATCATGCACATACTGCGCAGCGATCATCAGATTACGAATCAATTGCGCATTAGCCGGGATTGGGTAATTCAGCGCATTTTCCACTGCCCTGACCGAAGCAATACCATGCACCAGGGTGCAGACGCCACAAATACGCTGGGTAAAGGCCCAGGCATCTCGCGGATCACGACCTTTCAAAATCGTTTCAATACCACGAACCATGGTACCCGCACTGGATGCGCCAACAATGTTACCGGATTCGTCAGTCTCAGCCTCAATGCGTAAGTGACCTTCGATTCGGGTGATAGGATCTACTACAACTCTTTCAGCCATATCGGTTTCCTTAATCTAATTATTTCAGCAGCTTATGCCAGGTTGTCTGCAACCAGTGCAACAAAACTTTTAATATCTTTTTGCCAGTTGGCCTGCATTGCACCACCCAGGAAATTTAAACGGCAGCTGCCACAAGATACCACAATGGTATCTGCGCCGGTTTTATTCACCTCGTCAATCTTGATAGAAAAAGCCTTCTGACGTAAGTCACTGGCACGGTTAATCAGGAACACGCCAGCCCCGCCACCGCAACACCAGTTCATTTCACGGTTCGAAGGTGTCTCGGTCAAATCAACACCCATCGCATCCAGTGCGAGACGTGGCTCTTCCATGACGCCACCATGACGGGCGATTTTACAGGGGTCATGCATAGTCGCGTGCATGCCACCTTCAATTTTCTTAAGCTTGAGTCGGCCAGCATCCACTTCCCGACCGACGAACTCAGAAACTGTCAGAATCTCAAATGGTAATTCCTGACCAAATTCATTGGGTCCATCCCAGCGCAGCGCCGGATAGGCATGACCGCACTCGGGAACAAGAACAGTTTTTGCACCAAGATCAAGTGCTTTTTGAATAATACCGTCACTGGCCGCTTTCTGGCCTACCTCATAGCCTGATAAAAGACCAAAATTTGCTGCTTCAAAATTGCTGCTGCTTAAGGTCCAGTCCAGCCCCATGTGATTGAGTATCTTGATCGTACCTATCAGCGCATCATTAAAAAGCAGACCATCAATGACAGCAGTCAGCATAAAAACATCGGCTCGCGGTTTATCGACATGGACCTCGATGCCCTCACTGCGCAGATGCTCAACGGTCTGAGCAAATTCATCTACACCATAGCCGAATACTGACTTATTGTTGCACTGTTCTTTTTCCACCATGGCCAGTTCAACCGGCACCAACTCAGCTTCAGCCATAGCTTCGCGCATGACATTCACCCCGGAAGCGATGTTTATTCCCATCGGGCAGACCTGCGCGCAGCGAGCACATTCAGTACAGGAGTCATATATAAGTTCCTGCCAGTCCTCGAGATCCTGAAGTGTAATATCGCGCGTATATAGCTTATGCATCCAGCGCAGCGGTGAAAGCTCGCGACGGTAAAAGCGCTTTAACAGGTCCAGCTTACGAATCGGTGTGTACTTTGGGTCGTTTGTCGAAACTGCGAAATGACAGGCCGTGGCACAGTGACCACAATGAATGCAGCTTTCCATGTCTGTCGCCAAAACCCTGTCAATTTTCTTTAAGAATATTTTTTTGGCATTGGTAACCCGTTCTTCGTCAGAAAGGGTGACCTCGGGCTCCATTTGGCCCATTTGCTGGATACCTTCACGGAACTGCTGAAATACGTTCATGTCGATCATATTTTGACTCCTCTTCTTTCAAAGGTCGCACCCAGATGAGCACGTGAAGGAATGGTAAAGATTGCATGTACCAGTTTACTGAACGGGAACCAGATAAAGAGCAGCTCGACTGAAAGAAGATGCAACGCCAACATGGTTTCATAACGGGCACCAAGATGAGAAACAGCCATCATACCGGTGACTACCGGCAGTAGAGTCACCAACCAGCTTGAGTAATCACCAAATGTGGAGATCATTCTTAAAACAGGGTTGGTCAGGCGACGAATCATTAGTGCGATCATCGTAGCCACGATAGCAGCACCTGAAAAATATATCAGGCTACTGGGTAAAGCCCCCCAGCTTAAACCTGTCAGGTCTTTAATAAACATAATGTGAGGACCATACAGGAAAACAACCACGAACAGGCCAATGTGCATGATATAAGCCATCATCAAAGGAAAACTGATTTGCTGGGCAAAATGGGGACGAGGCCACATACGGTTAAAAACGGTTCTGATTGCCCCACCCGCCGTTGATTTGACTTTAGGCTTGGAAAGGTCTTTTTTGCCTCTTAACAACAATGTTCCAACGATACGTAAAAAAGTACCGGCAACCAGGATGATAAGCGACCACTCAAGTGCAGGGCCGCGTGCAAAATCAAGTAACGTCATGATCAACCTTCTCCTTTGTTCTGATGAACTTTTGCTAATGCGGCGGCACCGATGCCGAGAGCTGCACCTGCAGCCGCTGCAGCTGCAATGCCTTCTGCACTACCCCACTGCCCCTGGGGTAAAGCCTTGTAGAAACTGCCTTTATCCCAGAAATCAGGCTCGGAGCATCCGATACATCCATGACCGGACTGTATTGGGAATGAAGTGCCGTTATTCCACTTGACCGTGGCACAGGCATTGTAAGTAACCGGACCTTTACAGCCAACTTCATACAGACACCAGCCTTTACGTGCTCCTTCATCATCAAAAGCCTTGGCAAACTGCCCCTTGTCATAAAATGGTCTTCTGTAACAGCGGTCATGGATTGACTCGCCAAAGAAAGCCATTGGTCGACCGTGTATATCCAGCTCTGGAATACCAAATGTCAGCACATGCGCCAACACACCGGTCATGACTACCGGAATCGGCGGACAGCCCGGAATATTGATGATGGGCTTGTCCTTAATAATGTCCGACACCGCGACAGCACCTGTCGGGTTTGGTGAAGCCTTAGGCAGCCCACCGAACGCAGCACAGGTACCCACTGATACAATTGCCATTGCATCCTTGGCAACATCCTTGAGCATCTGCAGGTTGGTGATACCGGCAATCGTTGAATAAACACCGTCATCCTTTACCGGTATGGCGCCATCGACAATCAAAATGTACTTGCCCTTGTGTGCCTTCTGGGCCTCTTCACGCGCATGTTCAGCAGCTTCGCCAGAGGCTGCCTGAAGCGTGTGATGATAATCCAGGGAAATAAAATCAAAGATCAGGCTTTCCAGTGTCGGCTTATGAGAACGTGTAATTGATTCCGTGCAACCTGTACATTCCTGGAAAGACAGCCAGATGACTGACTGACGTGTCGCCTGAGACAATTTTTCAGCCATAGCTTGTGCAGCAGCAGGCGGCAAGGCCATCGCAGAGGCAACCGTTGAACAGAATTTTAAAAATGTTCTACGCGAAACGCCGTTGCTGATTAATGACTTGCCCAGTGTTTCTGCTTTTTCGACTTGTTCTTCAGTCATCATTTATTTCCTCATGAAGCTGTTTTAATTAATTAACGTTTTCCTGCCCGGACAAACTGTTTGCCATCATCTGGGCGGAATGACGGACTTCATCAATGTGTGTAACAAGAATCTGCGGAACCAGGGTCACCTCAATCAATTCACTCAGGACCTTGTCATCATCACCATAATGAGTGACCCACCAGATACCGCTGTAGGCTGTTTCACGAATGCTACTGCTGCCAATACTGCTTATTGTGGCCTTGACCTCTCCAACACCCAGCAGGTCAGCCAGTTCGTTGATATCGGCTTCACTCAACGGCAAACTCATCAGGTCAATCAGATGCGTTTCCCCGCTGCTGAGTAACCTGTTCAGGTGACCATGCAATTCAACAAGCAGGGCTGAAGCCATTCCCGTTGGCTTGTCCAGGGTTTTAACAGGGATATCAACAAGATTCATTCAGACCACCTTTTCAAAATCGATTCAATTTCAGATACTGCAACAGGAATAGCGGCAGAAACGGCTTCAGTGGGGGCATCACCCCAATCGATATCTGCCGGCTGAATACCCACCAGGGCACGTTTTTCAGGCAATTTGCCGCTGAGTAAAGTGATGGACATAACATCAGCCAGGGTAACTTCATGCACACTGCGTTTGTTACCGGAGGTGATGTAACTGTCCATGTCACTGTTTTCGAAGACACGAACAGTGCCAGGATCGGATTTCAATTCTGCCGCATCAATCACTATCAACTTATCGCAATTTTCAATCGCACCCGCCAGGGTAAAACTCAAGGTACCACCATCCATTGTTGTTACTTCATCAAATACGGGCGATTCATGCCGTTCTACGCCATCAAGCACATAGACACCGATACCCTCATCCGTTAACAGGGTATTTCCGATTCCTAAAACCAGCGTGTTAGACTGCTGCGAATCTGTTGGCATATGCCTTGACCTCGAGAAAAATTTGATTCTTATTGGTTTATACTAGTTTGAGCTAACTAGAATTAAATTGATGCAAGTCAATAAAGTTTAACGCTTTTAAGTCTAAATTGAAGAACATTTAGAAACTATAGGACAATTTTTAGTATGTGCCTTGGAATACCCATGCAAGTGGTTGAAATTGATGGCTATAACGCCCGTTGTGAAGCCAAGGGTGTCGAACGGACTGTCAGTCTTTTCATGATGCAGGACGAACAGATAAGCATTGGTGATTACCTGATGATACATGTTGGGTACGCTATTCAGAAAATGACAAAGGAAGAAGCGCAATCCGCCTGGGAAATTTATGATGAAATGCTTAAGGCCGAGCAAGGTATAGAACCGGCCAATGCATGAATTGGCTGTCTGCCAGGATATTATTGCCCAGGTAGAACAAATTGCTGTGCAGCACCAGGCAAAATCGGTTCATCAGATACAATTGGATATAGGTCCATTGTCAGGTGTTGAAGCACCATTACTGGAAGCGGCTTTTCCAATTGCCAGCGCCGGCTCTGTTGCAGAAAATGCCGAGCTAAAAATTGATATCGCACCTATTGTGGTGAGCTGTCGTACTTGTAATGCCAAAACCGAGGCGACAGCCAATGACCTGACCTGTAAACAATGTGGAAACTGGCAAACGGATTTGGTCTCAGGAGATGAGATGATACTTAAACGGATAGAGCTCGATACTTAACGAGAAATGCAACCCCCCAGAAAGGGGTTTACGGCGCCCTCTGGAAACAATGGCAGATCTTAATTCGAATGAACTGGAGACATAGACATGTGTGACACATGCGGCTGTAACATTACACCCGGTAACAGGCATCTGGTTGAAGCCGATGGTAAACTCGCCCAAACCCGGGATGGTAAGGCCGCGGTTGATGTACTGCATAG
>JARRJW010000084.1:0-8984 GCA_037388785.1 Gammaproteobacteria bacterium | reverse complement strand
CAATTGAAAACGTCATTGCTGCTTACCTGAAAGACTTGGCCAAGCTGCCTGAATGTAAACCATCATCGACCAGAGCGTTAGCACCACCGCCATGTAAAGCAGCACATAACCAATCGTGTAGACAGGCATGCCCAGCAGGTCATCACGATAAATCATCAGAACCAGTGCCAACATCTGGGTTGCCGTTTTAAATTTGCCAATAACCGATACCGCCACCTGTGCCCTGGCACCTAGTTCAGCCATCCATTCCCGTAATGCAGAAATCGTAATCTCACGACCAATAATGACCACCGCAGGGACAACCATGAAAATGGTTGGGTCAGCCTGAACCAGTACCACAAGTGCCGCAGCTACCATCAGCTTGTCTGCCACAGGGTCCAGAAAAGCGCCCAACGGAGACGTTTGCTGCCATCGTCTTGCCAGAAAGCCATCCAGCCAGTCAGTCACTGCCGCCAAGGCAAACAGCAGAGCGCTAAGCTGGTTGGCCCATTCAACGGGCAGGTAAAAACTGCCTATAAAAAACGGAATCAGCAGAATGCGAATGAATGTCAGAATGTTGGGTATTGTTAACAAGATGGACAGGAAAATCGCTGCAAGATTGCACAATTCTAAGCGTTACAAAATTTAATGTAAAAGACTAGGTCCTCATTAGGCTCATTCTGCATGAAAATTGTCATAAATTTTCTGTGCCAGCTGCTGGCTGATACCATCAACCCTGGCAATATCCTCGACCCCGGCTCTCTGCAGCTGCTGCAGGCCACCAAAGGCTTTGAGCAGATTCTGACGGCGTTTAGGTCCGACGCCTTCAATTTCCTGTAGCGTGGAATTTTTTCGGGATTTGGCTCGCCTGTTCCTGTGACCGGTAATGGCAAAGCGGTGAGCCTCATCGCGGATCTGCTGAATCAAGTGCAGTGCCGGGGAATTTTCCGCAATGATTAGCGGCTGCGGCTTATCCACCATGAAAAGCTGCTCCATACCGGGCTTTCTGTCTGGTCCCTTGGCAATTCCCACCAACAAAATGCCGTTGACCGCCAGTTCCTGTAAAACAGCATGCGCGGCATTCAGCTGGCCCTTGCCACCATCAATAAACAGAATATCCGGTTCGGTTTCATTGCCGGCCTTGATTTTCTGGTAGCGTCTTTTCAAGGCCTGGTCCATGGCAGCGTAATCATCTCCACCGGTGATACCCTCAATATTAAAACGGCGATAATCTGATTTTCTTGGCCCTTCCTGGTCAAACACCACGCAGGACGCCACGGTCAATTCACCGGAAGTATGGCTAATATCAAAACATTCCATGCGCTGTGGTAGTTCATCCAGACCCAGGGCTATTTGCAAAGCCTCTATCCGTTGCTGTGCAGCTGCGTTACCAGATAACTTGGCCTGCAGCGTGATATGCGCATTTCTTTCTGCCATTTTTAACCAGCGGGAACGTTCAGACCGCACACTTGACCGTATCTGCACTTTACGACCGGCCTGTTCACTGAGCACCTGCTGCAACAGTTCACTGTCTTCGGGTCTTTCATTAACCAGAATTTCAGCTGGCGTCATTCTGTCGATGTAATAACGTGAAATGAAAGCAGAAAGCAAAGTACTGATGGATGAATCCGCCGGCGCCTTGGGAAAATAATGCTTGTTTCCAAGGTTTCTGCCTGAGCGAACAAAAAATTGCTGTATACAGGCAACACCCTGATCGTAGGCGCATGCCAGGATATCCAGGTCACCAGACTCACCGGAAACATACTGTTTTTCAACAACGGCACGCAACGCAGAAATCTGATCCCTTATTCTGGCTGCCTCTTCAAAAGCCAGGGATGTTGACGCTTTATCCATGCGCTTCATCAGCAGATCAATCACACTATTGGTTTTACCCTGTAGAAAAAGCTCAGTGTCATGTACATGATGACTGTATTGTTTCTGGGTCACCTCATTTGTACAAGGTCCACTGCAACGCTTGATCTGAAACTGCAGACAGGGACGTGAACGGTTTTGAAAAAAACTGTTTTCACACTGCCTGACTGGAAAGAGTTTCTGCAACAGGTGTAATGTTTCTCGCACCGCGCCTGCACTGGGATAAGGCCCGAAGTATTTCCCCTTGGCTTTTTTTGCCCCACGGTGAAAAGCCAGCATCGGATATTCATCATCGGACAGGTAAATGTAGGGATAACTTTTATCGTCTCTTAACAGGATGTTATAACGGGGACTGAGCTCCTTAATCAGGTTGTTTTCGAGTAGCAGCGCTTCAGCTTCTGTATGCGTAACGATAATTTCAATATGGTGAATCTGCGTTACCATGTGCTGGATGCGCTTGTTATGCGAACGCGAGAAATAACTGCTGACACGCCGCTTTAAATCTTTGGCCTTTCCGACATACAGAACCACATCCTTGTCATCGATCATACGATAAACGCCGGGTGCGTGAGTCAATGTTTTTAGAAAAGCTTTTGAATCGAAACTTTCAGACATAATCAATGCATTACAAGGTGTCACCTTGTTTATATTCTATATGAAGCAATAAGCAGAATATTATTTTCTGAAGTGTCGAGAGCAGAGATGCGGTCGTCATGCCCCATGGGGGATGCACGCGTCTTCAGAAAATAATCATTGGCTTGCTGCTAAATATTTATCCCTGGCAGTAAGAAAAACATGCTTGAACATCTCCGCCGTCAATCGCTTGGTCTGCGTGTTATAGCGACTGCAATGATAGGAATCGATTAACAGGTATCCACCGGGTAAGACATGTTCAGCCGCATGAGCAAACTTGTATGCAGTAAGCTTAAGCCCCAACGCCTTCAATACTGCATTGTGTGCAATAGACCCCAGCGCAATAAGGATTTTCTTGCCTGACAGGCTAGATAATTCAGCCTTTAAAAATTGATTACACTGATTAATTTCAGCACCGGTGGGTTTGTTTTGGGGAGGCAGGCATTTTACTGCATTGGTTATTCGACAATTAATCAACTCAAGACCGTCATCCGCTTTTTCCGAATCCGGTTGATTGCTAAAACCGGTTTCAAATAAAGTTTCATACAATAGTACCCCGGCATAATCACCGGTAAAGGGTCTTCCGGTCGCGTTAGCACCATGCATTCCCGGGGCAAGCCCGACAATTAAAACATCCGGTGACACATCACCAAAAGGCGCCACCGGCCTGCAATGATAGTCGGGATACTGACTTTTAGTGTCGTCAAGAAATTCGGCCAGACGGCTACAGGCACGACAATCGAGATCGAACTGTTCGACAGGAAACTGGTTATGAGAAAATTTCATTTATTCGCTGATAATGCCGTAGCGAATAGCCAGGCGAGTTAACTCCACATCATTGTGAATATCAAGTTTATCGTAAATTCGATGCCGGTAGGTACTGATAGTCTTCGGACTTAAAAACAAACTGTCACAGATTGACTGGTTGGACTGCCCCTGGGTTACCATCATCATGATCTGCATTTCCCGGTCAGATAAAGTTGCAAAAGGATTACTATCAGAAGCTTCTTTCAGGCCATTATCATCGGCCTGTTTTGCAACCTCTTCGGCCAAAAACTGCTTGCCTGACCTGACCGATTGGATAGCCTTGAACATCTCGCCGGCATCACAGCCCTTGGACACATACCCGGTCGCGCCCGCTTTGAATAACTGCGATGGAAACGGCGCTTCCTGCAGTGCTGTTACAGCGATGACATTAATGTCAGGATATTTTGAATGGATACGCCGTGTTGCTTCGATGCCACCAATTCCCGGCATATTGACATCCATCAGCACCACATCCGGCATCGGATCGGCCTGCTGCAAAAACTCCAAAGCGTCTTCACCAGAACTTTTTTCTGCAATAACCTCAATCTCCTGGTTAACTTCCAGGATACTTTTCAGTCCTGTTCTCACCAGGTCATGGTCATCAACGAGCAGAATTTTGATCTTCAAGGTTTGTTATCAATACTATTTAAAATCCAGATCGCAATAAAACCATGATCGGAAAAGTTTTACCATACTCGAATGAATCCAGCATTTTTAACGTAAGTTTCTTCCCTGCACCTGGATCTTGGTTTTAGCTTTCTGGGCTTTTCGTGCCTTTTTAGCGCGTTTTTCTGCAAATTGAATCATACGCTGTTGGCTCCCAATCTCTTCGTTTTCATTGGCAGGCTGGTACTGAATATATGTACCATCTGACTGCATTTCCCAGGCAGATCGACGGTCATTAAGTTGGGTATCGAGAATCAGGCGCAGCTCTGCTTTCAGTATATCAGTTTCAACCGGGGTCACCACTTCCACACGTGATTCCAGATTACGCTTCATACTGTCAGCGGAACCGATAAAGTATTCTTCCTCACCACCGTTTTGAAAATAGTAAATACGCGTATGCTCGAGGAAACGCCCGACGATACTGATGACCCGGGCAGATTCACTTAAGCCAGGTATACCAGGACGCAGACGACAGGTATCGCGGATAATCAAATCCACCTTAACTCCATCCTGGGCTGCATAATACAGCGCTCGGGTTATATCAACATCCTCCAGGGCATTCATTTTAAACTGGATAAGACCAGGGTTCTCATCGGTATGCAGTTCACGTTCACGTTCAATTTTGGCAAGTAAAGACTTTTTCAGCGCCTTGGGCGAAGTCAGCAGCTTCTGGTAGGTACGTAACTGGTAACCGGTGGTCAGGTAGTTAAATAACTCAGTCGCATCCTGCCCCAGTTTTTCATCGTCAGTCAGTATGCCAAGATCAGAGTAAAGGCGCGCGGTACCTGCATGGTAGTTTCCAGTGCCAATATGCAGATAACGCTTCAGCCCATTAAAGTCATTGCGCACCACCAGGATTATCTTGGAATGTGTTTTGAACCCGATTACCCCATAGGTGACATGTATGCCTGCCTCCTCCATCCTTGTGGCCCAGCGTATGTTGGCTGCTTCATCAAAACGGGCTTTTAATTCCACCACCACAGCAACCTGCTTACCGTTTCGGGCTGCACGAATCAGGTAATCGACTACCTTGGTATCATCCGAGGTACGGTATAGCGTCATCTTGATAGCCCTTACCTTGGGATCCTGGCTGGCTTCTTTCAGAAAACGCTCTACCGAGGTACCAAAAGACTCGTAAGGATGCTGTAGCAGGAAAGGTCCTGTTTCACGGATTTTATGGAATATGTTTTTCGAATCCTTAAGCTGAACATGATCAATTGGATGATGAGGTGCATCATGAAGTTCTGGAATATCCAGACCTGTGATCTGAAATAAATCGCGCATTGCCATCAGGCAATCACTGACCTGAAAAACATCATCCTCTTCCAGCAGGTGAAGCTCAGCCGCGAGCATACCACTGTGCAGCGGATCCATGTTCTCCACGACTTCAAGACGTACAATGGGTGCAAAACGACGATCCCTGAGTTCTGACTCAATCAATGACAGCAGATCATCTGCATGCTCCTCGTTACGTTCCGTGTTGGCATTGCGGGTGACGCGGAATTTTTCGCAACTCAAAATCTCCATACCTGGCAAAAGCATGTCCAGGTTATGTTCCATGATTTCTTCCAGGGCAACAAAAGCATGTCTGTCGGGTAACTGAACAAAACGCTGAATACCGGCACCTACAGGCACCTTGATACGCGTTAACGCCGTTTTGTCACGTTCTGGATACTTAACATGCACCAGCAAGTTCAAGGACAGGTTTGAGATAAAGGGAAAGGGATGCGCAGGATCTATTGACTGAGGCGTGACCAGCGGAAAAATATTGTCGTAGTAATACTCCCTGACAAAGGATTTATCCGCCTCTTCCAACTCTTCATAGTTAAGGATTTCAATGTCATACTGTTTCAATTCTGCAAGCAGTTCCTGCAGGATGATTTTATTGCGTTCCAGCAATTCATGAACAATTAAATAAGAATCGCTGATTTGTTCTTTAGGTGTGCGTCCATCGACTGTTTTGGAAGAAATACCCGCACCGACCTGCTGCTTTAGACCGCCAATACGTTTCATAAAAAATTCGTCAAGGTTTGCGCTGACAATCGAAATAAATTTCAATCTCTCCAGAAGAGGATTACGATTATCCTCAGCTTCATGCATGACACGACGATTAAACTCCAGCCAGGTAAGCTCTCGGTTTAAAAAATATTCTGGTGAATTCAGGTTAATCGGGTTGTCATTGGCTGATTCAGAAAGATTTTCTTCGTTTACAGAAACAACTTTTTCGGTTTTCATCAGGTTCTCATTAATATTGGCTGAAGGTTTCAGTTTTAAGGCGCTAATAATATTAGATATTATCAGACACGGACATCGCCGGTTTCCTTTCAATCAGGGTTTGTTTGGGATCTATTAAAGATACATCCTTGTAGCATCGCCCAACTCGGTGTCTGACCGCCATGGATGGCGGAAATGCAGATTTTGCAGGAGTAAAAATCTGCCAGGCCGTGGGTTCACAGCATAATTGGCTGGGCTTACACCTCCGTGTGGGACCACTCCAGCTTGGCATCCCTGCCAAGCGTTCGCCGGTTTCCTTTCAATCAGGGTTTGTTTGGGATCTGTTAAAGATACATCCTTGTAGCATCGCCCAACTCGGCCATCCACGGCCTCGTGTTCGCACCTAAAAAAGCCATGTTAAATGGCTTTTTTCCTCCTACGGAGTCGGTGCTCACCCAGGTGGCCATTGCATACGGCGACCACCAAGCAGGTGCAAATGAATATGGAACACGGTCTGCCCTGCTTCTTCATTGCAGTTCATCACAGTACGATAGCCCTTTTCCGCAAGGCCTTGATCAGCAGCAATTTGCTTGGCGGCCAAGAACATCTCACCAACCAGTGCCTTATCCTCATCCTGAAGATCGTTGATCGTTGATACGTGTTTTTTGGGAATGACCAGCACATGAGTTGGCGCCTGGGGATTTAGATCCTGAAAACCGATGGCATGGTCATTTTCGAACACTTTTTCAGCTGGAATGTCTCCAGAAACGATTAAATTCAAAAAGAGACCAGTCAACCTTGTGCGTGGTTGAAACTCCTGCTGATGTAACGGGCAGTCGCCTCACCCTCAACCGTGGTATTGGTAGCCAGGATAATTTCCTTGATTTCACCATTAGCCAGGCGTTTCTCGAGCAAATCCATTCCAAGCTCATTTGGTCCTATACCATCCAGTGGCGACAGGTGACCGCCCAGAACAAAATAAAGGCCGGTATAGTGAACCGCCTGTTCAATGCTAACCACATCAGCAGGAGTTTCAACCACGCACAAGGTTGACTGGTCTCTTTTTGAATTCGAACATATCTTGCAAAGCGGGTCTTCAGTCAGGGTCTTGCATTGTTGGCAGTGGCCAATTTTATCCAGCGCTTCGGACATGACCTGTGCCAGTCTTTTACCCCCCTCACGGTCTCGTTCAAGCAGATAAAAAGCCATACGCTGTGCAGATTTGGGCCCAACCCCGGGCAAACAGCGCAGGGCATCCATTAATTGTCCAAGCAGACTTTTGGACATGCCAGGTACCGATTAGAAAGGTAACTTAAAGCCCGGTGGTAAAGACATACCGGAAGTGGCTGACGACATACTCTCCTGGGTTTTTTCAGCAATTTTGTGAGCCGCATCATTGCAGGCTGCTGCAATCAGGTCTTCTAGCATTTCCTTATCATCCGACATCAGGCTTTCATCGATTTCCACGCGGGACACTTCATGCTTGCCATTCATGGTGACTTTTACCAGGCCACCACCGGAAGCTCCCTGCACTTCAGCTCTCGCCAGTTCTTCCTGCGCTTTTTGCAGATCTTCCTGCATTTTCTGCGCTTGTTTCATGATATTACCCAAACCACCTTTCATAGGGCTTATCCTCTTAAATTGTAAAATATGAATTTCAGATTAACGGTAACCGAGATTAAGAATCAACCGGTTTAATCGATTCTTTCACCACCTCAGCATCAAACTTGTTCTGAAAGGCCTGTACGTAAGGATCCTGCATAATTGCCTGTTCAGCCGAAGACTGCTTTTCCTGCTGCTTCAATTCCTTTTGCTGCTGGGGAGTTGCGTTTGATGATGCTTCAATTTCTATCTTAACCTTCAGGCTTGGAAATGCCTCTTCAAGCGATTTACACAGCATCTTCTCAGCAAGGGAATCTTTTAATGAAGCATGCAGGGGGTCCAATGCCAATTGCAACTGGTTTTCTGTCCAGGATTTAACTGCACAATGGCCCGCAAACTGGCCAGTTAAACCTCCCAGCCCGAGTTGTCCGAGTATCTCAGACCAGCTCTTACTTGCAGGATCATTAATAACTGGTGTTTCTTTCACTGCAGGCGGAGCCTGCTTAACTTGTGTTTCAGTATCAGAACTTGAAACCTTTTTGACTTCAGGGCTGGATTTTGCGCGTGGCCGGGGCGAGATTTTAGCCGCTGTTTTTTCAGTCTCTTCGCTACTCTCAGCATCGTCTGGTTTGAAAGCCAGCAATCGGAGCATAAGCATTTCGAAACCCATCCGCGGATCAGGTGCCAGGAAAAGATCATTCTGCCCCACCAGGGACATCTGGTAGAAAAGCTGGACATCTTCCGGCTTGAACTGCGCCACAAAGGCATTCATCTTTTCAGGGTCTATTGTGTCCTCTAACCAGTCTACATCAGCCTGCTGTAACAGGGCGATCTTGTGCAGAAAAGTCAACAAGCTGGTAAGCAAAGAAATAAAATCAATTGACTGCTGAGCCATTTCATCGATCAGCTTAAGCATAGCCGTGGCATCAGCATCCAGTAACGCCTGAAGCAGCCGATAAACATAGTCATGCGAAACCGTTCCCAGCATACTGGCTACATCATCTTCCCTGACCTGGCCACCACCAAATACAATGGACTGGTCCAACAAACTCAGGGCATCACGCATACTGCCATCAGCAGCAATGGCCAGTTGCTGCAGGGCCGAGGCATCAAAGAATATTTTTTCAGATTCCATAATCGTTTTTAGCTGACCCTGAATCTGGTCAACCGGCAAACGTTTCAGGTTGAACTGTAAACAGCGCGACAGCACC
>JARRJW010000083.1:0-6666 GCA_037388785.1 Gammaproteobacteria bacterium | reverse complement strand
TGGGCGCTTTGCCGGCAGCTATTCTGGCAGCGATTTTAATCGGCTTGATCAGGCTTTATTGGCGAACTCAGGAAGATACGCTGATCAGTGCAGTGTGGGCGATTGGTATGGCTGTAGGTGTGATTTTTATTGCCAAAACGCCCGGTTATCAGGAGACCTGATGAGCTACCTGTTTGGAAATATTCTCTTGGTGCCTGAAAAAAGCCTATGGTTTATGGCGGGTCTTGATTTGGTGCTGTTGTTGGTTGTGGCGGCTTTTCATCGACAGTTTCTTGCCGTAGTTTTTGATGAAGAATTTGCCCGGCTTAGAGGTGTGCCGGTGACATTCTTTTATCTGCTTTTGCTGATTCTGGTTGCAGTGACCGTCGTCCTGCTGATTCAAGTTGTTGGTCTGATACTGGTTTTGGCCCTGTTGACTTTACCGGCCGCAGTCGCAAGTCATTATGTAAATTCTCTTGGGCGCATGATGCTGATTGCCACCTTGCTGGGTACTGCTGTGAGCATATCCGGTATTGCCTTGTCCTTTTCACCGGACTTGCCGGCAGGCCCGACTATTATTTTACTTGCCGGAGCCGTTTATGTGCTGTCGGCGGTTTATGTGCAACTCAGGCAGAGACTAAAATCGAACAATACTTAACCATTTCAGGCTGGAAAGCAGAAATTTAAATGAGTAACAGGAATTTGAAACGAGTAATGGCACTTGCAGAATCACTTTGTGATGAGCGTGGTGTGAGGCTGACTTTGCAGCGTAAAGCCGTGCTTGAGTTGTTACTGGAATCGGAAAAGCCCCTCAGTGCTTATGACTTGCTGGACCAGTTGCGTCAAACTTTAAATAAGCCGGCACCACCGACGATTTACCGGGCACTGGACTTTCTACTTGAGCAGGGACTGGCCCACAAACTAGAGAGCATACATGCCTATGTTGGTTGTTTGCATCCTGAGCACCCGCATGCCGGTCAGTTTCTGATCTGTGGTGATTGTGGCGAAGTGGCAGAAGTTGAAGATAAAAGCCTTAATGAAAGTCTGGATAATGCCGGCAAGGCGATAGGCTTCAAAACAATTCACCCGGTAGTGGAACTGATGGGAACCTGTGCTGACTGTTCAGCCAAAAAGACCGAACAAAATTAGTCAGGTTTGGTTCTCCACCGGGGCGGTGATCGATTCCCCCATTTTTACTTCCTTGCCGGGTACCAGGTCACTATGCCATTGAACCCGGTTTTTGGGGAAAACCAATATTACCGTAGAGCCCATATTAAAACGTCCCATTTCTTCGCCTTTATCCAGTTGAACAGGCTGTTGATCAGAGTAATGCCAGGCTGTTGGTTGTTGTCTTCGAGGGGTAATGGTACCTGACCATACCGTATCCATACTGGAGACAAAAATTGCACCAACCATGATGACGGCAAAGGGGCCCTGTTCAGAATCAAAAATGTTGACCAGACGTTCATTACGGGCAAACAGGCGTGGAATATCTCTTGTAGTCTGCGGGCTGACACTGAACAGGCGCCCGGGCACGTGATACATGCTGCGTAATTGGCCTTTTGCAGGCATGTGTATACGGTGATAATCACGTGGTGAAAGATAAAGCGTGGTGAATTGGCCATCCCTGAACTCATTTGCAAGTTGCTTGTTACCCCCCAACAGTTCAATCAGGGAGTAGGTATGCCCCTTGGCCTGGAAAATCTGGCCACCGAGAATTTCACCTGCCTGGCTGACAGTGCCATCAACCGGGCTGACCAGCAGACTGTCGGCATTTACCGGTCTGGCATCCGGTTTTAACTGGCGCGTGAAAAACGCGTTAAAGCTTGCATAGTTTTGCGGATTTTCCTCCAGCGCCAGAGACATATCGACTTTATAAAACTCAACAACCTTGCGAATAATGAAATTTTTAACTGGTGGCCATTCTATACGCGTAATCATGTGCATCAGCGCCGATAACAGGTGATGCGGTAAAAGGTACTGGAGAAAGGAAAACATGGTTTTACAGCCCCGCAATCAAGGCAACATCATCAGCGATAGCCTGCGTATTGGGAAAGTGAGCGCCGGATATAACCGCATGAAATTGCCCATCGGGATTAAGCATTATTAACCAGGAGCTGTGGTCGACAAGGTACTGACCGTTTTCGTCAGGCTCATGTAACTTGTACTGAATCGCTAATTGCGAGGTTAAGGCCCTTAACTCGGCATCTTCCCCGGTTGCGGCAAGAAAAGATGGATTATAGAAAGTGACGAAGTTCTTCATATGTTCCGGGGTATCACGTTTGGGGTCGACCGAAATAAACAGTATCTGTAATTTTTCCAGGTCGGCATTTTGTGCGGCAAGCTTTTTATGAACTTCCGCCATGCTGTTCAGGGCAAGCGGACAAATATCCGGGCAATGGGTATAGCCAAAGAAAATAAGACTCCATTTGCCTTTGACGCTGTCCAGCGTAAAGGGCTGGTTATTGAAATCAACCAGTTTGAAATCTTTAACCTGGCGGGGTTCAGGAATCAACGTGGCTACCTCGGTTGGTGGTTTTATATCAGAGGCAATATTGCCAAGGAAATAACCACCCAGCAGGGCAGCGGTAGCCGCTATGGCGAGTATTAGGTTTTGCCAGGGTGAACGTTTGCGTTTTGACATGATTAATCCAGTTTTTCCTGAATGGCCTTCAATGCCACGCCGGTGTTGATCGGGGCATTCATATCTGACAAGACGGCTTCCAGTGCACTGACACAAAGCAGAATGTTTTCGGCCCGGCTGCTGTGACCCATAAGGCCGATGCGCCAGACTTTGCCAGCCAGTGCCCCAAGCCCGGCACCAATCTCCAGATTGAATTCATTCAGCAATCGACTGCGCACCTTGGCTTCATCAACGCCGTCAGGGATGCTGACAGAATTCAGCTGAGGCAGGCGATCGGATTCCTTGACGATAAAATTCAGGCCCATCGCTTCGAGTCCGGCTTTAAGCACTTCATGGTTATCCGCATGACGTTTCCAGGCAGCTTCCAGTCCTTCATTTTTCAGCATAACCAGTGACTCATGTAATCCGTAAAGGGCATTAACCGGGGCGGTATGATGATAGGCGCGTTTTTGTCCTGAGCCCCAATATCCCATAATCAGGTTTAAATCCAGGAACCAGCTTTGTACTTTGGTTTTACGGTTACGGATGACTTCGAGCGCACGCTCACTGAAACTGACCGGTGAGATTCCCGGAGTACAGGAAAGACATTTCTGGGTGCCAGAGTAAATCGCATCAATCTGCCATTCATCAACCAGTACCGGCGTGCCTCCCAGGGATGTCACGGCATCGACAATCACCAGGCAGTCATGATCATGAGCCAGCTGGCAGAGTGTTTTAGCATCAGATTGGGCGCCGGTTGATGTTTCAGCGTGAACAAAAGCAAGAATTTTTGCATCCGGATTGGCTTTAAGCGCTTCTTCAACCTTGTTGGGGTCAACGGCATCGCCCCAGGCATCTTCAACCATCACAGCGGTGCCGCCACAACGTTCAACATTCTCTCTCATGCGGCCGCCGAAAACACCGTTCTGGCAAACGATTACTTTGTCGCCTGGTTCAACCAGATTGACAAAACAGGCTTCCATACCGGCAGAGCCTGGCGCCGATATCGGCATAGTCATTTCATTACTGGTTTGAAAGGCATACTGCAGCAAGACTTTGACATCATCCATCATTTCAACAAAAACCGGATCCAGATGGCCAATGGTAGGTCTGGCCATTGCGCTAAGGATCCTGGGGTGAACGTCGGAAGGGCCTGGGCCCATCAGGGTTCTAATGGGTGGATTGAAAGAGGTAATTGTCATGATATCTATTATCCTGAATATTATTAAAAGTTTTCGGTATTATATGATGCCTAGACCCTAGTTTAATTAAATTTACCTTGCAAAAAGTCAGGCTGGCTCTGTGGGTATTGCCATAAAATGACATGAGATGATAACTCAAATCAAGTTTATTAACAGGAGCAGACAATGACAAATTCTGATGATGACTGGCGTGAAAAATTAACCTCGGAGCAATACCATGTTTGCCGTGAAAAAGGTACAGAGCGGCCTTTTACCGGTGAATTCTATAACAACAAGAACGAGGGTGTTTATACCTGTGTCTGCTGTGGTGAAAAACTGTTTGCTTCTGACAGCAAATTTGATTCGGGTACCGGCTGGCCAAGTTTTTATCAGCCCATGAATGATACTGCCGTGGCTTCTGAACAGGACACTTCGCATGGCATGGTTCGTACCGAAGTTCATTGCGCAAAATGCGGCTCCCACCTTGGCCACGTTTTTCCTGATGGACCAGCCCCTAGCGGTTTGAGGTACTGTATAAACTCAATTTCGCTGGATTTCGAACCTGATCAGTGAGCCTTTTTAAATAGATGAATGACAAAAAACTTTATGAGCAGACCTACAGTTATCTTGAGAGCGCTCAGGAATACTATGGCCGTCGTTTCAGGCTTGATGCCATACGTATAGATCTTAAAGGTAAAAATGCCGGGTATTTCAAGGTTCAGCGAGATGGACATGCGGTGATTAATTACAATCCTGAGCTGTATCAGCAATATAAGGAAGATTTTCTGCTTCGAACCGTTCCTCATGAAGTTGCCCATCTTGTCGCTTACCAGGAGTTTGGCAGAAAGATTCGCCCCCATGGCGAAGAGTGGAAAAACGTGATGCGTTTATTTGGGGCAGATACACGACGCTGCCATAACTACGATGTTGCTGAAATTCAGTCCAGGCAGTATCGATCCTTCAGCTACCATTGCAATTGCATGGAGCATACACTTACCGCCATCAGGCATAACCGTATTAAGAAAGGGCAGGTTTACCAGTGTAAAAAGTGTCGCCAACCCCTGGTGCCGGCGTTTAGATGATCACCCGCTACAAAATGCGATTGCCGCTGTTTCTATTATTACTGATTTGCAGTCATTCCCATGCAGCCCCGGGATTCGTTGATGAGCAGGCCTTTCGGTATTTAAACGATATCAGACAGCAGGCGGGCATGCTCCCGTTCAAGCGTGATAATACCCTGGATCTCGCTGCCCAGATGCATGCAGATTATCTGGTCAATAATCATGCCTGGGGACATGGACAACAACCCGGTAAAGCCGGCTATACAGGTAAAACACCTTTGGACAGGATGTTGTTCGCGGGTTACAGCAGCAGACACAACAGTGAAAATGTTTCAACGCACATGGGTGAGGGCGATGCCTACAAATCAATTGATGGTTTGATGGGTGCCATCTATCACCGTTTTTTATTTCTAACTTTTGATTACGATGAAGTGGGTATTGGCCATACTTCGCGAGGTGATTACCACAGTTATGTCTACAATCTTGGCAACTCCGATAAAGCCAGTTTGTGTAATCATTCGGAAACTGCCAATACCCCTGGTCAATACGTCTACCGAGTTTGTGCGGATGAATACAAACGAATCAGTCATGATGTTTTTGAAAGCGCGTTAACTGACGTGCAAAAACAAAATCCTGCTTACGTTGTCTGGCCATCTGATGGCCTGGATAATGTGCCTCCGGGATTTTATATCGAAGCGCCGGATCCTTTGCCCGGTGTTGACGTTTCCGGTTACCCGGTTTCAATCCAGTTTAATCCAATTTATTTTGAAAAGCCGCCACAGCTGACACGATTTGAGTTATTTGAACAGTCTTCGAGTCAGCCAGTCGAGCTTTTGGCCAGGTTCGATCAGGCACGTGATATTCATGGCAAGTTCACCGCTTATGAACATGCCATTTTTCCACGCTATCGTCTGTCGTGGAATACCGAATATCGTGCCGAAATAGACTACATTGATGCAGATAATCAAACGCATTCTTTACGCTGGCAATTCAGGAGTCGCGCTTTTGATACTCCTTTTTTTGAAGTTGGTGGCAGTGAAGAAATCCATGCAGCTTCTGAAAGTCTGGTTGTTTATTCGCCGCCGTTATCTGCCCAGGATGCCAAATCCGAATACCAGGTTAGTTTTATAGTATTCAGTGAAGTGGATGTCAGCATTCTAGACGCACATACCCTGCATATTACGCCCAAGGGGTCGCGTGGCAGGGCCGAGTTTGATTTTCATGGCAAACGTTTCAGTGTTTATCGTTAGTTAGAGGGGATAGCGAAATGAAATCGCGCAAGCGTGTATTTCAGGTCATCGGCCTGGCCGTTCTTCTGGGTGCTGCGATTTCAACACTGTGGCTGTCTCAGCATATCGATGCACAGGCACTGGTTACGAACCTGCAGGATTTTGGCTCCTTTGCATGGCTGATCTTCATGCTGGCTTATGTTCTGGGAACCATATTGTTTTTTCCCGGTTCGGTTTTAACTCTCGCTGGTGGCGCTATGTTTGGTCCGGTGCTGGGTACCGTTGTTAATCTCACCGGTGCGACCCTGGGTGCTGGGTTTGCTTTTCTCATTTCCCGTTACCTGGCATCTGACTGGGTCGAACAAAAGTCTGCCGGTAAATTGAAGCAGCTTAAAACCGGGGTGGAAAATGAAGGATGGCGATTTGTTGCTTTTGTCAGGTTGGTACCAATATTTCCGTTCAATATACTTAATTATGCGCTTGGACTGACACGCATAAAATTTGCCCATTATTTTTTTGCTACCTATGTTTGCATGTTACCCGGAGCCGTGGCTTATACCTACCTGGGGTACGTCGGACGAGAGGCCTTTAAC
>JARRJW010000082.1:0-8861 GCA_037388785.1 Gammaproteobacteria bacterium | reverse complement strand
AAGCCGGTTAATAACCGGCTTTAAATAAAATGTTTAATGATTTGAATAAGTTATACGGATACACCTGGATAATCGGCAATACCGGGATTCTCATTCACACCAATCAACTTGGGATGGTTGATTTTTGGCAAATGTAGAATATTGTCAGAACCTTTCGTATCCAGAATATAATCCCTGACAATATCCCACATTAAGCGGCCTTCAGGAGTGCGGTCCACAGTGGCCCATCCGGTTACTTTATAAATACGGTCGGGTTCAATGACATGGCCGTTATCAAGTTTCGCTTCTGAAATACGTTCATAAAGTGGTTTAGATGGATCAATGGTGTAATCCATACCACCGACTCGTACCATATCACCACCTGACTGCAGGTAAGGATCCGGGTCAAACAGATTGTCGGCAACACTTTCGAGAATTCCGAGTAACTGACGACCATCCATTTCGGTAACATAGGTTTCACCGTAAGTCATCGCGCATTGGGTCATGACATCTTCCATGGTAATCCAGTCACCCTTGAGTGTGGTTGTTCCCCAACGCACACCTGCAGACAAGGCAACATCGGCTTTGTATTCATGGCGCAATGCATTACATAGCACCTGGTCCCAGGTGCCCATGAAATTACCACGGCGGTACAGGACACGATCAGCGATGGCCAGTTTCTCAGAAAGGATTTCCTCGAAGGTCTTACCTACCCGGTCTTTATTATAGAAAAATTTACTACTACGACTTTCAATAATATTTTCGTCATACTTTGTCTGACGCATCTGGTTGATATAGGCTTCCATTTCCTTATCTGCATCAAGCCAGTTAGTTATTACTGGAAGCATGTTGTATTCCATAGATTTGATTTTGCCATCCTGGATATCAAAATCCATAACGCCAACATATTTACCATTGGAACCAGCATTGGTTACCCAGCATTCACCACCCTCAACATTTTTAACCTTGATGGGTTTTGGCATACCGTCATGGGTGTGCCCACCAAATACCGCATTCAAACCTGGCACCCTTTCTGCCATTTTAATATCAACGTCCATACCGTTATGCGATAACAGTACGATGGCATCCGGTTTTTCTTCTTCACGGATTTGCTCAACCAGTTCGATCATTTCCTCTTCACGCAAACCAAATGACCAGTCTGGGAAAAATTCCTGAGGGTTGGCATTGGCAGTACGTGGGAATGCCTGGCCAACGATACAGATTCTGGCACCGTTAACTTCCTTGATTACATAGGGCTGGAAGGCGTGGCCGGAATCTTCATCGTACATACCCCTGCCATCAAATTTTTCGACCAATGCCGGGTATTCATCGCCAAACAAGGAATCTTCTTTGATTTTCACATTTTGGCCAATGAAATCACCTTTAAAAAGGGCTACGTTGCTTAACACTTCATTTTCACGATAGGTAAATTCCCAGTGGCCAACCATGACATCCAGACCAAGAATATTGGAAGCTTCAACCATATCTACACCGCGGGTCCATAACGAGGTACCAGACCCCTGCCAGAGGTCACCACCATCAATGGTGAGAGTGTTCTGTTTGCCTCCAGCCTGATCACGCAATTTATCCAACAGCGTTTTCACATGGGCGAAGCCACCGGTTTTACCGTATTTAGCGGCATCATGTTCAAAATTGAGATAGGTGTACGCGTAAGACTCAGGTGTGTTTTCTTGAAGTCCCATGGCTTTAAGAAGCTTCTTGCCTACAAGATGCGGTGGTCTGCCATAAGCTTCAGCAATACCAAGATTCACATTGGGTTCACGGAAATAAACCGGTTTCAGCTGACCATGAACATCCGTTATATGCAGTAACCTGGCATTGCCTTTCATTGGTAAATCATAAAAGCCTTTAGGCATGTTGGTACTGAAAGCTTGTTGTGGGATAAGTGCCGGAATGGCTGCAGCACCCACACCTAGACCCATAATTTTTAAAAATTCGCGGCGATCAATTTTTTTCATTTGAAATCCAGAGCGTAAATTAAAAGGACAAACTGGCTTTTATATATTCTGCCAATATGCCNNNTTGGAGCTACATGACAAAAATTTATCTTACTTTTGCAGTTTTGGTGTCACTGCCGCCCTGGTTATCTACCCAGGATAGAGTCACTTCATCACCCTTGGCACCAGCATAATGGAACTCAAGGTATGGGTTGGCAGATACACCACCACTCCAGTTGGAGGTCAGCAGCGTTTTGTCACCTGATTTTGCTACTACTTCAGTGATGTAATGTGCTGGTACCAGTTTACCGGTTTCTTTAACTTTACGGAGACCAGTTTCCATAGGGTGATTAATCAGACATTTAACTGAAACGATGTCTTTTTTAGCTTTAGCTTTTAGTTTGATAGAAGCCATTTTATAAATTCCTCAATAAGTAATTGTCTTTAAAGTCGTTATCAATTAAGCGTTGGAGGATTAACCGCCACAACCACCAATTGTTACTTTAACGCCTGCACGGTTGCTGTAGAGTTTGCCATCAGCCTTGGCCACCGCAATCACATCACCTGATTTACCCAGCTTGATTCGGGTACGGGCATATGCTTTGGTACCATCACCTGGCATGAAGGTTGCGACCAAAGGAGTACCATTGGCTTCAGCCAAAATTGCCATTGTATCGGTATTAGGCACTTCAGATTCAATTGTGATACTCACAGTGGAACCATTTTCTGCAATTGGTGGTGCAGTGATTTTGACTTTTTCAGAAGCTTCTGATGTAGCATCGCCAAATATCGCAGTCATCGCGTCTGGCACCTTTTTGGATTCAAAAGCCTTGGCTGGCCATGCAGCGAGAACGGCTGATGGTGTAATCAGACCTGCGGCAGCTGCAACACCCAGAGTACTGGCAGCAACAGAACCTTTAAGGAAAACACGTCTTTTAAGATTGGTATTCATGATTCATATATCTCCGAAATATAGATTTAATTCAATTTTGGACCAGCATTTTTTTGTTCCATAGCCTGCGAGTAACCCATTTCAGACTGGAATTTAGCTGTTTCGAGCAACTCAAGAGCTTTACTGTAATCGCCTGCTTCGGCAGCCTTGGCAGCAACGCCCATATAGCTTCCTTTAACCGTTTCACCAGCTGGAGAAGTCCATTTAACAAAAGTAGACTTTTTCCAGCGGGTGTCACGCCATTCACCACCGACCGAAGCGGCTTTATCTGCAGCTTCGTTGGCAGCAGCCAGGGCAGCTTCATAAGCTGCCTGGTCTGCTTTGGAAGAATCGGCGACAACTGGTGCAGTCGCCAACAACAGGAACGGTAAGGCCATGAGTAAACTTTTGGTGAATTTACCTTGCTTCATCAACTAGCCCCCTTACTTACGGTAACCGGGACCGTTGATTTCCAGGCCGTTAGACATGGAAGCATGGAAGAATTCCAGGTTACGGTACTCTTCACCCTGGTTTTTGAATGGTTTGGCGCGAACCTGTTTGTTACAGCCGTCATAACGACGATGCAAGGTACCGAAACCATCTTCATTTTTGTCAGCCAGCTGCCATTTACGACGCCATACCGGGAAGTGAGTTGTATGACCAACGGCCGGGCTTAACAAGTCAGCACGAACATACATACCTGCCTGATAAACATGGCAGTCAGCACAGGAAAGGTTCAACTGGCCACGCTTGGCATAGAAGAATTGCTTGCCCTGCTCATAGGCTTCTTTGGCTTTAGGATCATCAGGCACTACCACGTTAACTTTCTGACCACGTGCCTCGAATGCCAGGTAAGCTGAAACATGGGCAAGACTGCCTTTTTTCGATTTTAATGGCTTCTCGCCATTGTCTTGCAGACATTTGTTAATATCACCTTCGAGTGTGACGACTTTCTGCGTTTCACTGTCCCAATGTGGGTATTTCACACGCACAGCAGAAGGATCATCACCGAAACAGCTGGCAAATGATTTGCCGTTGGCAAAAGGCGTATTGTAGATTTCTTCACCCTTAGCTACAAAATCTTCGTAGGGAGGGAAATTTTCTTCAACATCCTGCCATTGCATATATAGACCTTCATCCAGGGCATAGGCGCCATTGACCAGGGCATCGGTAGTCACACCCGGAAATTTTTTGATGAAATAGTCTTTAAGTTCTTGCGCATCTGCATTGTTATCAGCCAACACATTTGTTGTAGCCAAAGAGACAGAAGCCGCGAGTAGTACAGACATATACTTTCGCATCGTTATATCCTCTAAAATTGATTATTTTGAATTTGCTGCGAACTACTGAAACATTAAAGGGTGTAAATGTATTCAGTAATCAATTCGACCTGTTTGTCGCTCAATGCGCCATGCTTTCCAAATGGGGGCATAGCAGTCATTGGATTTCTGGCCGTTGCATCCCAAATCTGGTCATACAGTTTCTTTTTATCCGGGAAGCGTGCTTTCATCGCAATTAGAGGAGGTCCGATATTACCTGGCAGTTCGCCACCTTCGATGGCATGGCAACCCAAACAGTTACCTTTTTTACGGTCAAACGCCAGCTGTTTTCCTTGTGCCACAGCATCGTCAGCGGCCATTGCAGCTGTCGATAACAGTCCGGTAGAAAGTACCAGAGCACTGAGTAGTATCGCTATCCTTTGGCTTGGTTTTGTCATATTTTATACTCCAAACTAGAATATTATAGTTTTATAATTTACTGATAATTAAGATTTTTTTAAACAGCAACCCAACTATAGTTGGGTGTGCAGGATTTACAATAAAAAAATCCGCTGTATTTCAACGGTATTCATTTTATGCTGGAGAATGAAAGAAAAAATTGGCGCTTGTCTTGAAAATCATTATGGAAAACCTCAATCAGCTTCAAGTGAAAGCACCATGCGCATTAGTTCTGAAAGGGATTCAGCCTGCATTTTTTCCATAACCTTGGCACGATGGGCTTCAACAGTGGATTGGCTGACACAAAGTTCATCGGCAATGATTTTGTTGCGCTTACCCTGGGTAATAAGTTCCATCACCTCTTTCTCACGACGTGTTAAAGAAGCGACACGATCCTGAATTTCTGCCAGGCGCATGGCAATGCCCCTTTCAGCAGCATCTTTTTCAATAGCTCGATGGACACTGTCAAGCAGTCTTTGATCGTTAAATGGCTTCTCAATAAAATCCAGCGCACCTTCTCGCATGGCATCGACTGCCATTGGAATGTCTCCATGGCCGGTAATGATGATGACCTGGGGATGAGCACCAATTTCATTGAGTTTCTTCTGCATATCCAGTCCGCTCATGCCTGGCATGCGGACATCGGTGACAATACAACCCGGAGTTTTGGCGTCGTAATGTTTTAAAAATTCCGTTGCGGAAACAAAAGGCATGGCATTAAGACCGACTGACTCCATCAGCAAAACCATGGCATTACGTACCTCTTCATCATCATCAATAATGAATACCGTTGCTTCAGTCATCGCGGGCACCTGCTTTTAATGGCAGAGTAAAACTAAAAACCGTACCCGCAGTTCCGGTCGAGTCCATTTGAAGTTTACCCCCATGGGCAGAAATAATACCCTGACTGATAGACAAGCCCAGCCCCATACCGTTCTCCTTAGTTGTTTTAAATGGTGTAAACAGGTAATCAGAAATATGTTTGGGTATTCCGCTACCTGAATCTTTTATTATGACTTTTATTGCATTCTTATTATAAACAGAGCTCTCGATAAAGAGAAAACGTTCATTGATATCATTTTGCTTCATCGCTTCGATACCATTCTTGATGAGATTGATCAGCACCTGGTCGATATGAATATTTTGCACTTCTACTGAAGGCAGCTCCGGCTCTAGTGTCAGTTTGACTAAGACATGGTTTTTATCAATTTCACTTTTTATCAGCACCAGAACATCTACAATCAGCTTGTTGATATCAACTTTGGACAAAGTGGGTTTTTCTTTGCGAACCAATTGTCTCAAATGCTTTATCACATCCCCGGCATGACGCGCCTGCTTGCCGATTTTTTCCATAACCTCTAAGACACGGCCATTATCACTGGATGTTTCCATCAGGCGTATACAGGCATCTGCATTGGTTGCGATAGCTGTCAATGGCTGGTTCAATTCGTGTGCAAGTCCTGAAGCCATTTCTCCCATCATGCTAAGCCGGGCCACATGTGCCAGGTCATCCTGGTATTTCCGCTCGGCTTCACGGCTTTGTTTTTTAAGACTGATGTCACGGAAAACCACCACGCTACCGACCGTATTACCCTGCTCGTCATGTACCGGGTTACTACTGTATTCAACAGGAAAACTGGAGCCATCCTTTCGCCAGAACAAGTCATCATCGATGAATCGGGCCTCATCATCGACAAAGGTTTTATAGACAGGGCATTCATGGGCAGGATGAGGACTACCATCCATTCTAGTATGGTGCAACAATTCGTGTTGATTATGCCCGATGACTTCATTCGCTTTCCAACCGGTGATTTTTTCCATGGCCTGGTTAACAAAAGTGGAGTTGCCCTTAAGATCAACGCCATAGATACCATCAGCAACGGAGTTCAAAATCTGAGCATGCTGTTGTTCAAGCACAAACTTGGACTCTTCCAGTTTACGGTGCAGACGGTAAATGAACAATGTCATGGCCACAAGCACAATGATAAAAAGGGTAATGATTACCAGCCAGGCAAAATACTTTTTAATCACATCAATTAGTGTAAAAGCCTTAATGTTGTCATACGGAGACAGTTGCAAATCTTTCAGTAAATCATGTACCGGCTGATACTCTAGTGGAATAGTCCAACCGGCATACTCGCCCCATTGAACTGCAGGTTCCAGCTCACTCATTGCAAGCAACGCAACTGCGACACGCTGAGCCAGTTCGTTAGAGGTATGATGCAGCTTGCTGAAAGGCCATTCAGGGTACAATGATGTACTGTGTGGAAGAGGAAATCCGTCAGAAGTTTTCGCATTAAGTACTTTGACATCAGACAGGTTGATCATCCCCTGCTCTGCCATGCTCGTTAAAATGCCAGTTCTTACAGTACCGGCATCAACTTTTCCGGAAAGTACTGCCTGTACAACTTCATCGTGAATACCGCCGAAGCTGACCTTCATGTCTGAATGTAGATCAATACCATTAGCAGCGAGTTCACGCCATGCCATCTGATAACCACCCAGAGAGGTTTTATCAACGGCCATGAATGAATGATGCTTCAGGTCTTTTAATGAATTGATGTCTTTATTATTGGCAGCGGTAAAAATCAGGCCTCCAAACAGGTTCATTTTGTTCTTGCCAACCAGGTTATTCATTGTGGCAATTCTGGATATTCGGTGCTTAACCTCCATAACAACATAGATACCTGGATTCACTAATAAGAAATCAATCTCACGATTGGCAACCGCAGGTTGAATTTCATCAAAATCCAACGGCACAACTAAAAATTCATACTCCGGGATAGTCAAAGATAAATACTCAGCTGTTGGTGACCATAGTTTCAAGGTAGCCTCGTCTCCCCGGTGACTTAAAACACCGACTTTTATCTGCTCAACGGCCTCTACCAGTGAAGCGCTTAAAACCAGCAGCAGCAGTATCACAAGTTCCAGGTATCCCGGCTTAGGTATTCGAAACATAATTTTTAAGAAACTCCGTCAATAGGCTCAATAGGAATTAAATTCACTAAATATAAGATAATGCTAATTAAGCACTTGCTAATTTAGTAAATGCTTATATACTATCTAACCAATGAGTGCTGATACTCACACTCAATTGAAACACAAGTAAATAAACCCTTTTGGGAAATTTAAAAATTTATTGGAGAATATCATGAAAAAAATTATTGCAATCGTAGCGATCATTGCTTCAGCCCAGGCTTCTGCTTTCTGGAACAATGACAATGGTTCTTACAGCTCTGACGGTCGTTTCGACGGTAACGGTTATGGTTACGGCGATGGTTACGGTAAAGGTGATGCCAGCGGTTCTGGCGACTTCGACAGCGAATTCACCATGACTTTCAAAGGCCGCGCTCGTGGTGATGCGAAAACTAACTGGGACGGTGCTGCTAACGGTTACCAGAACATGAACAGCAACTTCGACGGTCGCGGTTACGGTTACAACCAGCCTTACTACGGTTACGGTTACGCGCCTGTTGCTCCAGTAGCGCCTGCTGCTCCTGAAGCCAAGTAAGCTGTAATACTTGTTTAACCTTCCCCGGAAGGTTCATAAAAAGCCCGCTTATAGCGGGCATTTTTTTGCCTCCGGGCAATATCATTGCGACCTAACCTGAGTTCCTGGCAGTAGTAATCAGGTTGGGCAATTGAAAGTTTTCTAAAGAATATTCAATTGCGTCCGATACAGCTTGTAAGATCCTAATGAAATTAAAATTATATTTAAAAAGTGTCTCATCATTACCTGGTAATAATGTTTCCTGCTACTTCCCTGAATGAACACCAAGCATGTCTGAAATAGAGCAAAAAACGGTTTTAATTGTTGATGATGTCAGGCCAAACCGCAAGCTTCTGAATGCGCTGTTATCACGGCAGGGCTTCAATGTGATTGAATCTGAAAATGGCGAGCAGGCAGTTGAAATGTATCAGCAGCATGATGATCTTTACATGATTTTTATGGATGTCATGATGCCAGTGATGGATGGAAACGAGGCAACTCGCAAAATCAAGCAACTTTCGGGTAACCGTTTCATCCCAATAATCATGGTTACCGCACTGGATGAGCATCAGGGCATGGCCAAGGGTGTTGAGGCAGGTGCGGATGATTATCTCACCAAGCCGATCGATGCCATCTTGTTATCTTCCAAGCTGAAAGCAATGCAGCGAATCCGCGATCTTCATGACCTGCAGGAAAAACAATACAAACAGCTTCAGGCGATTCAAAAGCGAATAGATGATGAGCAGCGTCTGGCAGAAAGTATTCTCAATGCCGCCATAGGTAAC
>JARRJW010000081.1:0-6854 GCA_037388785.1 Gammaproteobacteria bacterium | reverse complement strand
GCATAATCTCAACTTTTTTGGCAAGCAAATTGACCGGGTTCCCAAGGCCATTCTTGGTGCAGTAGTCGTCATAACTGGTCTGTTTTGGCCACTTTACTGCAAGTTCAAGGGCTATCCCAAAACCCCTTCCAACTGGTATGAGATCTATTGGCCCACTCAAGCTGTAAAAATTACCGCACTGTGTTTTTTTATCATATGGCTGACCGGTCGAATACTGGTAATTTCTGACCAGAACAAACTTCAGGGCTGGAACCTTCACTTTTCTGAAGTCAGGGAGCTGTTCATCACCTATTTTCTGCTTTTATACACCTGGGAATTCAGGCGATTCAAAGACAAACAACAATAAAAACCATTGCTTTAAATGTTCAGATTACTTACCAAAACTTTAGTCGTCCCGTCCCTTCTTAATATCCTTCTTTTATCAAACGTTTATGCCGGGGAACAGTGGCAAAAGCCAGATTTTATTCTCAATGCTTTTTCGGAAGTCGCTCTCAAAAATGAATATGGGCCGGATGATGGCCGAATAAAAAAATGGCAAGCACCGATTAATGTCTGGATTGACCACCAGGTAGGTGACCAGAAACTTCATGAAGAATTACTGCTTTGGCATATCAATCATCTTGCAGATATTACTGGGCACCCGATTCGCTTGGTTAAACGTCGCCAGCAGGCGAATGTTCATTTTACATTTACCCAGTTTGAAAAAATGCAGGAATCAGCCCGTAAGCAACTGGGAAAAAAAGCTGACACAGTGCTTTATTCAACCCTGTGTCTGGCGCAGGTCACGACTGGCCCCAATAATCAAATCAATCAGGCTCGCATCACCATACCGGTTGACCAGGCGCGCATGCATGGAAAGCTCATCAGTTGCATTGTTGAAGAAATGACTCAGATCCTGGGGCTGGTAAATGATTCAAATGCGGTCTACCCTTCTATTTTCAACGACCGAACACCCGATGAATTACTTTCCGGCCTGGATTATCTGCTTTTAAAAATCCTCTATGCCCCAGACATGCATGCCGGCATGAATAAAAACGAGGCATTGAATATAGCCAGAACAGTGATTGATGAGCTAATTGCCAGTGGTGAAGTCAGCCAGGCCTGGAAAACTGTCAGTTCAGGCAAACTTTATGAAATTATGGGGTATCGTTAAATAAAAAGCGTTGAAAACTATAGTTTAAAACATTTCAATATCATTGGACTCGTGTCCCAACTGCGCTTTCATGTCACCATGATAAACCACTTTGTTTCTTCCTAGGTTGTTAGCCTCGTAAACCGCCTGGTCAGCATATTCAATATGCAGTGACGGTGGTGCAACCGGATCGATCATGGAAAAGCCGATACTGACAGTGACTTTACCTGATGGGAAATCATAGTTCTCAACAGCGGTTCTAAATCTTTCCAGTGATTTTCTGGCCCCTTCCAGGTTGTTGTTGTTGAGAATAACAACAAACTCTTCTCCACCATAGCGAAAAATAAAATCAGTATGCCGAAAAGTGTTTTCCATTAACCGAGAAAAATGCACCAGTACTTCATCACCAAACAAGTGACCATAATCATCGTTAATTTTTTTAAAATGGTCTATGTCCAAAACCGCAAGCCAGGAGCTTTTCTCCTTCATATGATCAGGTTTATTACGATAATAAACGACAATATCATTTAGCGTGGTTTGCAGGGTTTGCCTGTTCGAAAGCTGGGTCAGTGCGTCACGCTCCTTGGAGTCGAGTAGCGCCACCTGGTTGGCGTAAACACCATACAAGCCTTCCAGAGTAACCAGCTCTTGTGAGCTTAAAGACCCTTCAATCAATATTGCACGGCGAGGTTTAACACCATTGATTACGTCCAGAAAAATCCAGTGCTTGTCATTGACAGTATCCTGATAAATACCGCCCTTGCTTTCAGCTAAAAACTTCAGAAGAACATCTGTCTTGTTATCCCGAAAATCGTCACTTAAGGTAAGCGGGAAGCGCCTGATTGAGAGATCATTCTTAACTGAAAAACTCCCAAATATCTCGTAAGAAGAAACTTCATTAACGTTATCCAGTGAGCTAAAAAAGTGAATAAACGCATGCGTCAATGACTGGTAGGACTGATGAGCAATGAATTTTGCCGATAATTCAAACGCTTCTTTGACCTGTTGATTAGGCATGAGTCTTTATAATCTTGTTATTTTATTGGGTTTTATATTTGCCATATTCTATAGAGGATAAAGGTTTCTCGGGTATTTTGAAATAAAAGACAGAACCCATTTCCCTGCCAACAGGTGGGCTTTCGACCCATATATTGCCACCGTGAAGCTGAATAATTTCCTTGCTAATGGGCAAACCCAAGCCGGTGCCACCATTATTAGTGCGGGTTAATGAGCTTTGTGAAAAAGCGTCAAATACTTTTTCATGCTCTTCACTGGGAATGCCAACACCTTGATCAGTAATCTTGAAAAACAGGAATCTGACGGGCTCTTCATCTGGGCCATCAACCGGCTTACAGAACTGTTTGTAGATCTCGATTTCGATAATTTGTCCATCTTGACTGAATTTAATCGCATTAGATAATAGATTTACGATCACCTGCATAATCAATTGCCTGTCAAAAATGCCGATAAACATCTCATCAGTCAAAATATCAATTAGCAGGCGTTTATCCGTTGCCAGACTGCTTAAGGAGTCGACACTGCTTAGAGCGACTTCAGTCAAGTCATTTTTGTCTAGATTTAATTCCTGTTTTCCCGCGCCCAGTTTTGACAGGTCAAGCAGATTATTGATCAAGTCCGCCAAGCGCTGTCCGCTGGTATTGATTCTATGAAAATAGCTCTGCACTTTTTCCTGCCTGGCTAATTTCAGACCAAGATTTGAAAAACTCATAATTGCATGTAGAGGGGTGCGTAATTCGTGGGACATGTTGGCAAGAAAACGGGTTTTTTCCTCATTAGCATACTCAGCATCTTCTTTGGCTTTCTCGGCATACTCTTTGGCTTGTTCAAGTTGTTGTGTACGCTGTTGAACCTTTTCCTCAAGTTCGCTGGAATAATTTTCAATAGTTGCCTGGAGTTCTTTCTGATAGGTAATATCAGAACGAACAGCGATGTAATATTCAGGTTTATGATCCTCCCCCATAATCGGAACAATTGTCGTGTCGACCCAGTAAAGATGACCATCCTTGGCCCGGTTAAGTATCTGGTCATGCCAGGGACTGCCTTTCGCGACAGTACGATACATATCTCGCCAATAACTTTTATCTTGATTACCGGAATTTAAAATACGATGGTTCTTACCGATTAGCTCTTCACGACTGTAGCCGCTGATTTTGCAAAATAAATCATTGATTTCAAGAATGGTGCCTTGAACATCGGTTAACGCAATGATGGCGTGTTCATTCATAGCATACTGATAATCATAGAGACTTTTTTTGGCTTTTCTTTCAGCATTTTTATAAGGACTTATCACCCCAAAATAGATGAATGGGAACGATAGCGAAGTAAGCAGTAAACTATCCAGAATTGCTTCGGAAAATGGTGGAAGATCAAGTTCAATGAAATGAAACAACAGCATCACCAAGGCCTCAACGATAAATATTACCGATATAAGCCTGATTAAAACCTGCGAAGTAGATAGTCGCTTGATTTGCACCGATTCAGAAAAATTACCTTCAATTAATCAGTTCAGCGGCATGCTTTGATAAATCTTTAAGTTCGACCTTAAATTAACAGTTATCACTGAAAATAGTATCCGATATAATAATTTACTTAAGTCCCCCTGGCACAGCTGGATAGCGCGGCTCCCTCCTAAGGAGCAGGTCAGAGGTTCGAATCCTCTGGGGGACGCCAAATTAAGAATTTCAGCAGCCTGTCATTTCATGATAAGGCACTGATAATTATATAAATATCAAACAAACAGGTTTTAAAAGCCGGATATTTTTGACGCCCTTGCAAAGTATCTCATCATGACTGAAAAAACTGTATATCAGCCTGTTTCCTGTGAAATGCACAGCGAGCTTGAACTTGCCGCCATCAGGCAACAGCCAGTAATGCTTTCAGTCATTGATGATAAAAACCAGTCCACCAATTCTTTTCCTGCGATTATTAAAGATTTCATTGTTAAAAACCGTGAAGAATTCGCTGAAATTTCAGTCGATGGCAAGCTTTCATTGGTACGCCTTGATCACATTCTCAATATCAGTCAAAAACAAAATTAATAGCCGCTTATAAACCGATTGAATTTTACTATTATTCGTTCAGTAACTTATTAATAACCTGGTGTACTTCTTCACTGTTCCAGTCGATTGCCAGGTTGATGGAATATCTGACCCTACCCTGCTTATCAACAATGAAAGAACTGGGAAAACTAAAGACTTTCCATAACAAACTGACTTTACCGTCGTAATCCATTAATACTGGAAAGTTAACGGGAATTTTTGATGTAAATTGATGCAATTGCTTGGCTGTTTCACGGTAATTAATGGAAACAATGTCAAAGTCTGTATCCAGGTATTCAGAAAGCAGCGCATTTAAAGAAGGAATTTCTTCAACACATGGAGGACACCAGGTAGCCCAAAAATTAACCAGCAACACTTTTCCCTGGTATTGCTGTGAAGAAAACCATTCACCTGTATCACTGGTCAGTGAAAAACCCGGTGCCAATGGCTTTTCTGAAAAAGACACCAAGTCCTTACTGGCAGGCTGATAGTCTTTTTGTTTGAACTCACGTTCAGCCGCAGTTTTTCTGGGCAGCGAAGCCATCAAACCAGAGAGATGTTTTAGTTGCCGGGGAATTCTTGCCGTTGCCTCTTTTGCCCCCTGGCCCCGGTTATCCTCTACTCCCATGAAAAACCAGTCCCGCACTTCAGGAACGAGGTAAACAAATGCCTGTGAACCTGCATTCCAAAAACTTTCCATCACCTGTTTGATTCTCCAGCGCTGATACCCCTGATCAGGCTGGTAAATAAAAACAGGTACTGTAGTTGCTTCGACAACCGAGTCTATAACCGGATCTTCTCCGGCCAATGGTGTAGGACCAAATAAATTGGGATAAAAGAACACTGCACCGGCCAGTTTGGATTGTTTTGGGGAGGTTTCCTGCCATTGACGAATGCCACGCAATATAGCCAGGGGCATCCTGTCATAGCCTGCTATTAGAATTTGCCGGTGAGGATAATTATGGGCCTCTTTTATTAGTGCTAGAACACCGTCCCCACTGAGGGTTCTTTGGTTTTCATCACTGCGAGTTAAAAAGTAATCACTTAATAAATCCACCCGCCAGATTTCAATACCGGCTTGATTGATATTGTTAAGCATCTGTTCAAATGTATCTCGCCGCTCTCTGTGATCAACAACCCAGATGAGCAGTATTTCTGAATCTGATGGGTAAACCTTAACACTAATATCATTATCTTCGAGGTCGGTCACCAGCAGGTCGGCTGCGGTTGCCAACCCTGAGAAAACCATTAGCAGTATTATTAAAATCCAATTTGGCAACGATTGGCTCCAACAAAAAAATTACAGGTAATCCTTGTCATTTTACAGTACAGTTTCAAAAGAGGTTCTTTTAAATAATTACTATAAATGCGATTCTACGATCATTTATTACTTTCGATTTAAGCAAAAATCACTGAATTTAAAAAAACACAATTTTCCGGCTTATTCAGGGGAGGATGACAACATGAGTGAAGACACAGAAGAAGCGATTGACGATATCACGCAACATCTCATTATGATGGTAAAACAGGATGGTTCTGACATGTTTTTACATGTTGGCGCGCCAATAACCATCAAGGCCCACAAAAAGTTCATGCGCCTTAAGCCCGTATTAAAGCCAGGTGATGTTGAACGTATTGCCTACAATTTCATGGCCGATGAAAAACGAAAAATTTTCGAAAAACATCGCCAGGTCGATTTTGCCATTTCCATTCCCAGGCTTGGACGGTTTCGTGCCAACCTGTTCCGCCAGCGTGGTGAAGCTTCACTGGTTATTCGATACATTGACACCAAGGTTCCTACCATGGAGCAGCTCAAACTGCCACCTGTGCTCGGGGATTTTGCCCTGGATAAAAACGGTCTGGTCATCGTCATCGGTGCCACCGGCTCGGGTAAATCAACCACCCTGGCGGCAATGATTAACAAACGTAATGCTGAAACTGAATCTCACATCATCACCCTTGAGGACCCGATAGAGTTTGTGCATGACCATATCAAGTCACTGGTTGCGCAACGTGAAATCGGTACTGATTGTGATTCATTTGAAGATGGCATTATCGCCGCAATGCGTGAAGCGCCCGATGTCATTCTTCTCGGTGAAATTCGTAACCAGGAAACCATGGACTACGCACTGAAGTTTGCCAACACCGGCCACCTTGCGCTGTCCACACTGCATGCCAATGATGCTGTGTCAGCCATGGACCGTATCATCGGTTTTTATCCCAAGGAAGTGCAGGAACAGGAATGCGCCCGCATTGCAGAGAACCTGCGAGGCGTGGTTGCTCAACGACTTGTTCCGACAGTTGACGGTAAAATGGCCGCAGCCCTTGAAGTTATGGTTAATACGCCAAGAATTACAGACCTGATCAAAAAACGTGAAATGGGTGAGATCAAGGGTGCGATTAAGGAAGGTCAACAGTATCAAATGCAGACTTTTGACCAGGCACTGTTATCACTTTACCAGCAAAATCGTGTTTCCATGGAGCAGGCGCTGAGATTTGCTGATTCCAAAACCGACCTGAAACTTTCCATTAAACTGGCAGAGTCGTCGCCGGGAGATGATGACGGCTTGGGCGGTATGACCCAGATGGAACAAGAGGAAGACTATAATTAAAAAATCCCCGGCCATGGATTGCCGGGACTAAGGAGGAAACATGTAAAATAT
>JARRJW010000080.1:0-11494 GCA_037388785.1 Gammaproteobacteria bacterium | reverse complement strand
TCTTCTGCTGTGGCCGACAGCATTGCACTGGATAAAGTTGTAGTCAGTGCCAGTCGTTCGACCAGTACCAATGTTCAAAATGCATCGAATATCGTCGTCATCAGCCGACAGGAAATTCTCAATAGCGGTGCACGCTCAGTGGCTGAAATTTTAAGAGGTCAGCCAGGTGTGCATGTCAGTGACCCGTTTGGTGATGGCAGTATTGCTTCTATAGACATGAGAGGCTTTGGCGCCAGTGCCAATGCCAACACAGTTGTCATGGTTGACGGTCGTAAGCTGAATTTTGCCAGTGACTCGGGCGCTCTTTATCTCAACCGTGTGCAACTTGAAAATATTGAGCAGATTGAGATTGTGCAGGGCAGTGCCGGGGTGCTGTTTGGCAACATGGCCGTTGGCGGTGTGATAAACATTATTACACGTCAGCCACAACGTGATGAAAGTGTCATTTCATTTGAGGCCGGCAGCTATAACCGTTTTTCCCAGACATTAAGACTGGATAAACAGTTAGCCGACAACTGGTTTCTAAGCGGGCTGGCCAGCCACCGCGATGCGGATAACTACCGCGACAATAATGAGAGCAAATTCGGGTTGCTATCCCTGGCTGTTCGCAAGCAAATGGATGATGCCAGCTTTTATGCAGAATATCAGCATCTTGATGATTACCAGGCAACACCCGGTTCACTCTTTCTTGATGAAATCGCGCTTGATCGAAACCAGTCGGCAGCAGTTTATGTTGACGACTACCAGGACCTGGTCAGCGATGATCTGCGCCTGGGCTTTCGTTCTGAACTGGTGAAGTACTTATCCCTGGAAGTGGACGGGCACTGGCAAAATGATGACAGGAAATTCGTCACATCTTTTCGGGCTTTTGGACCAGGTTATGTTGCAACCCAGGACAGGGAAACGATTAATATCAATCCACGCCTGATTGCTGATTTCCCAGGTGCGCAAGTGACTGCGGGACTGGATTTTCAATCAACAGATTATCTTCTGGTGTCTGCGTTTGGCCCTCAGCCGGTTGACCAGGTTATTACAGCGGCTTACCTGCAATCGGTCATCCGCATAAACAGGCAACTGGATGCAACTTTGGGAATACGTTATGCGGATATCGAAAACGATATTAATGCCAATCAGCTTGATGATAATGTAACCATTGGCGCGGTCGGCTTGAACTACCTGGTCAATAAAAACTGGCGATGGTATGCAAAAGCAGATCAGAACTATCGTTTTGCGCGCGTTGATGAACATACCAACCCGGTCTATGGTCAGCCTGTAGGTCTTGATAATCAAACCGGTATTTCATATGAAATCGGCTCTAATTATCATGACCAGCACTTTTCTATTGGCTTCCAGTTATACCGGCTGGATCTTGATGATGAAATCAGTTTTGACTCATCCGGTTATGCCAATATCAACCTGGACAAAACGACCCGGCATGGTGCTTCTCTTTTTGCACAATGGTTTCCCGATGAGCATTGGATAGTTGGCTTTAACTATGACTTTGTTGATTCAGAAATAACCTCAGGGCCTTTTGATGGCAACCGTATTCCCCAGGTGCCGGAAAACCGTCTGCGATTGTTTGCAGAGTATGAGATTAGAGATAATTGGAACACAAGGCTCGATACAATTTATACCGGCAAGCAGGTTTACGGGGCAGACTTTGCCAATGACTACAGAAAAATGGAGAGTTACACGGTAGTGAACATGAGCAGTGTTTACCAGATCGATGGATGGAGTTTCACAATCAGGATTAACAACCTGCTTGATGAACAATATTCTGAATCTGGCAGTATAGGCACTGACCAGGGACTGAATGCAGCGGTGCATACCGATTGTCGCTTTGCATACCAGGATTTTTTTGGTAACGATTATTTTAATTGTCCAACAGAATTTACCGCACCCGAAAGAAACCTTGCCATGACTGTCAAGTTAAGCTTCTAATCTTAATGTTTATCAGTTTATTGTCCTCTCGATATTATCTGATAGTGCTGCTGGGGGTTTTATGGTTGCCGCTGTCTGCATCATCTGACTCTGTTGTTGAAGTTGTAGATGATCTTGGAAAAAAGATTAAGCTCATGCAGCCCGCAAAAAGGCTGGTTTCGCTCTCCCCACATCTTACCGAGCTGGCTTACGAAGCAGGTGCCGGGGAAAAGCTTGTCGCGACTGTTGAATTTGCCAACTATCCTGAAGAAGCACTTAAACTCAAGCGAGTTGGCTCACATAATGCCATCGATACAGAAAGCCTGTTAGCCATGGAGCCTGACCTTGTACTGGCCTGGTTAAGTGGCAGCGGGCGTCAATCCATTGAATACCTCGAAAGCCTGGGGCTTAATGTCTATGTCAGCGAGCCGGACACGCTTTTAGATATCAGTCGTACAATAAGAGATATTGGTATGCTTGCGGGCACATCTGCTACTTCTGAGCAAACTGCATTAGCATTCGAAGACAGATTAGCTTTATTGAAAGCAAATTATAGCGGCCGTGAGTTACTGAAAGTCTTTATTCAGGTCTGGCAACAGCCACTTATTACTGTCAGCGGTAAGCAATTAATCAGCGATGTTGTTGAATTATGTGGTGGAAAAAATGTGTTTGGCAATGAAAATGTTCTGGCGCCGGTCATCACTGTCGAGTCCCTGCTGGTCAGAAATCCCGAAGTCATTATTGGTACAGCTGTTCCTGCAAGACAGAAAACCTGGATGGAAACCTGGTTGAGCTTTGGAGACATTCAGGCGGTCAAAAGCAATAATCTGTATTTCATCAAGCCTGACTTATTAAACCGACATACATCACGCATTCTTCAGGGTGCAGAGCAAATGTGTGCATATTTTGAAAATGCCAGAGAGAAGAGGGCTTTGCCATGAGTGAAGAGAATCAATATAAAAAACGCATGCAGCGAAAAAAGGCTCATATCGATAAGGCCATCGATCAAGCCGATATTGAGCGTGGCGTGGTGATTTTATTAACCGGGAATGGCAAGGGGAAAAGCAGCTCGGCGCTGGGTATGGTATTACGAGCACTGGGGCATGGCATGAGAGTTGGCGTTGTGCAGTTTATCAAGTCATGGACCAATACCGGTGAACAGTTGTTCCTGGACAAACAGGCGAATGTTGACTTCCATATCATGGGCACCGGTTTTACCTGGGATACTCAGGACAAGGAGAAGGACATCGCTGCTGCAAAATCTCTTTGGCAAAAAGCAAAAACAATGCTGTCTGATGAGCAGGTTGGAATGGTTGTGCTGGATGAAATGACATACATGCTTAACTATAACTACCTTGAACATGATGATGTGATTAAAGCTATTACTGGACGTCCCGAGCATCAGCACGTGGTCATTACAGGGCGGGCTGCTGACGAGCAGCTGCTTGAAATTGCCGATACGGTATCCGAGATAAAAGATATCAAGCATGCGTTTCGGCAGGGAGTCAAGGCCATGCCAGGTACTGAGTGGTAATTATTCCGCAATGAAAAGCAGTTTGCCTTTGTGTTTAATGGCATTGACAGGATGCTTAAAGAGTTGTGACAGGTGTTCTTCGTTCAACAGGTTTCGCGTTTCACCCAGTGCATAGTTTCCGTTTCCCAATAACATCATTACATGACTGCAATATCTGGCTACCAGGTTGGGATCATGCAGAATGCTTATGGTTGCGCCATTTCGTGCATCAGCGCTTTTGATCAAGAGCTCCATCATCTGCAACTGGTGGTGCAGATCAAGGTGATTAACCGGTTCATCCAGCAACCATAGCAAAGGGTTCTGTACCATTAATCCGCTGATTTCAAGACGCCGTTTTTCTCCACCTGACAGGGTGTTGACCAGACGGTCATGAAAACCGCTCAGGCCGGTCAGTTCAAGTGCCTGTTTAACACTGTCATGATGTCTTAGGGATAGATTCTCCCAACGGTTGACGTGAGGATGCAGGGCATTGATGCCATATTCCCAGACAGTTTCTGGAAATTCATATGAAAGTGACTGCAGCAGATAGCCAAGAAGTTGTGCCCTGGATTGAGGCTGGTAGAGATTAATTGCCTTGTTCAGAAGTAATATGTTGCCGGCTTCTGCTTCCAGGAGTCCGGCTATGGTATTGAATAATGTTGTTTTACCAACGCCGTTTAATCCCATCACTGCCCAGTGTTGACCTGCTGATACCATCCAGTCGAGTTGTCGGCATACCGGTTTGCCAGCGATACTGACATTCAGGTTTTCGATTTTTAGGAGTGCCGACATGTATTTAACCTGGGTGACGGGATTTAAGTAGATAAAGAAAAAGGGGTACGCCGATAAATGCGGTTATTATCCCTACAGGCACCTGCTGTGGTGCCAGTAATGTACGCGCACCCAGGTCAGCCAGTACTACAAGCGTCCCTCCCGCCAGTGATGCTGCCGGAATCAATAGACGATGATCACTACCGATGATCAGTCGCATCAGATGAGGAATGATGAGTCCAACGAAACCAATGCTGCCAGCCATTGTGACAGCAACAGCGGTACAGATTGCGGCCAGTAGAAAGGCAATACGTTTGACATTATGCACCTTGCTGCCCAGTGTTGATGCTTTTTGCTCCCCGTAGATCAGCAGGTTAAAGTCACGTGCGAGCAGCCAGCGTCAGATATGATGAGCAGAAAATTGATCAGGGCGCCCCAGCCGGATGCCAGCACCACCCCGGTTAACAGTAAATGGTAAGAGTTGTTAAATGGGCCTGTCCTCGATAGCAGGTAAACCAGCAACATGGATAACAGCGCACCGCTAAAGGCACTGGCCTGAAGCCAGTACCCCCCGATGCCTGATAAAATAGCCAACAGGGCGCCGGTAGCTGCGCCACCGGATATTCCCAGGATGTAAGGGTCAGCGAGAGGGTTGCGTAATAGCATTTGCATTAGTACGCCTGACAGGCCCAACAGGGAACCGGTTAAAAATGCCGTCAGAGTTCGGGGTAGGCGGAGTTGCCAGATAATTTGCGACGTTACACTATCAGGGTCGGCATTGCCGCTCAGTATCTGCCAAAACTGGCCGGGTGCTATCTGAACGCTTCCCAGGACAAGCGATAATGCGATGCTTGCAAGAGCAAGGGATAATAAGATTATAAAAAATCGGGTTACTGAGGGCCTCAAAGGGATATTCTCATCATTTATAACATGTATAGGTAATTTAGGTTTGACCGCTTTATTTATACTGAGTACCGGTCATTTTTACATCCCAGCATGAGGATGTAAAAATTACGCCATAATTTTGAATCACAAGGGAATTAACATGTTAATAGTTATCTCACCTGCAAAAAAACTGGATTATGAAACACCGGTTAAAACCAAGAAGTTTACCATGCCTGGTTTTCTGGATGATTCGGCAGAATTGATTACAACCCTCAGGCAATATTCTGCGATGGATCTTGCTGAACTGATGCATTTGAGTATGAAACTGGCTGAATTGAATTTTGACCGTTATTACAGCTGGAAAAAGAATTACGATGAGTCCGACGCCCGTCAGTGTCTGCTGGCTTTTAAGGGTGATGTTTATGCCGGTCTCGATGCTGAGAGCTTCAAGCAGAAAGACCTGGATTACGCGCAAAGTCATCTGCGTATCCTTTCCGGTCTTTATGGTGTTCTCAGGCCACTGGACCTGATGATGCCTTACCGCCTCGAAATGGGTACCAGGCTGGAGAATGACAGGGGCAAGAACTTATATGAATTTTGGGGTGATAAAATCACTGATGCCATCAACCGGCAGTTAAAGGCACAAAAAGATGACATTCTGATCAATCTTGCCAGCAATGAATATTTTAAATCAGTAAAACCCAAAAAAGTTGAAGGTCGAATCATTACGCCGCAGTTTAAAGAGAATAAAAATGGCCAGTTCAAAATGATTGGTATTTATGCCAAGAAAGCGCGTGGGCTGATGAGTCGTTACATTCTCCTGAATCGCCTAAAGGATCCGGAAGATATCAAGGCATTTGACTATGAAGGTTATGCTTTCAATGCGTCACTTAGTAAAGAAGATCAGTGGGTTTTTACCCGATAAACCCGCGTTGATTTATCATGGATGTACAGGTCCTGAAAGCAGATTACGCCAATCCTGATCATGCGCAGTCTCTGGTGAATCTTTTAGATGCCTACGCCAGCGACCCAATGGGAGGTGGAGAAGGCTTGTCGGCGCATGTCAGGCAAAACCTTGTTGCTGCTTTATCCGATATCCCGGAAGCATTTTCTATCCTGGCGATTAGCGACGGCGCAGCGGTTGGCCTGGTTAACTGTTTTCAGGGATTCTCGACTTTTGCCTGCAAGCCACTGATCAACATACATGATGTTTTTGTGCTGGATGAATACCGTGGTCAGGGTATCAGCCTGAAAATGCTGGGATTGGTCGAAACCATAGCCAGGCAGAGGGACTGCTGTAAATTAACGCTTGAAGTAATGGTTACAAATAAACCGGCCAGGTCTGTCTATGAAAAATTCGGTTTTACCCATTACCAGCTTGATGAAGAAGACAACCCGGCGCATTTCTGGCAGAAAAAACTTTAACTGAACCTGGTGCGGCAATGTTCTGTGGTTTCCTTGCCGGCTGTACAGTATTATTCATGTAAAAATTCTCCCTGAGGTCCAGTTATGCTGATTCTGCGTGGTGCTCCTGCACTTTCTGATTTCCGTTTGCAAAAACTCTCTGACCGAATTGCGGAAATTACCGGTGTTTCCCTGAGTATTTATGCCGAGTTCTATCATTTTGCAGACCTGGAAAGTGAACTGAATGAGACACAACTGGAAACGCTTAACAAGGTTCTGCGTTATGGTCCCAGCCTGGCTTCACATGAACCTGCAGGGCAACTGATTCTGGTGACACCGCGGCCGGGAACCATTTCACCCTGGTCGTCAAAAGCCACTGATATAGCCCATAATTGTGGCCTGCAGACGATTAACCGAATCGAGAGAGGTGTTGCGTACTATCTGGAAGGGACGGTTCCCGCGGACAGTATGGACAGCATTATTCACCTGTTGCATGACAGGATGACTGAAACCATTTTTACCTACCTGGAAGATGCTGTAGCGCTGTTTTGCATTGCCGAACCTAAGGCCATGACCATCGTTGATGTGATGCACGGCGGTGAACAGGCTCTGAATCAGGCCAATGCTGAACTGGGTCTGGCTTTGTCCGCAGATGAAATTACTTACCTGGTCGAGAGTTTCCAGTCTCTCAAACGCAATCCTTCGGATGTTGAACTGATGATGTTTGCGCAGGCAAATTCTGAACATTGCCGGCATAAAATTTTCAACGCTGACTGGGTTATTGATGGACAGGCACAGGATAAGTCTCTGTTTAAAATGATTCGTAACACCACGGAAGTCTCACCTGAGAACGTACTGTCGGCATACAAGGATAACGCCGCGGTGATGACTGGTAACGTCGGCTATCGGTTTTATCCTGAACCCGAATCTCATGTTTACGGTGAACATAGTGAACCGATTCATATCCTCATGAAGGTGGAGACGCACAATCATCCAACAGCCATTTCACCCGACCCTGGTGCCGCCACCGGTTCTGGTGGTGAAATCAGGGATGAAGGCGCAACAGGCGTTGGGTCCAAGCCCAAAGCCGGCCTTTGTGGTTTTTCTGTATCCAATTTGCGCCTGCCTGGTAACAGTCAGCCCTGGGAAACAGATCACGGTAAACCTGCACGCATTGTTAGCGCACTCGATATTATGCTTGAAGGGCCAATCGGCGCAGCGGCTTTTAATAATGAGTTCGGCCGCCCCAACCTGTGTGGTTATTTCAGAACCTATGAAGAGGAAGTGCCGGCTCCGGGTGCGTCGGAGCTGCGCGGTTATCATAAGCCGATCATGCTGGCAGGTGGTCTCGGCAATATCCGTGAAGAACACATTGAAAAGAAAACTTTTCCAGCAGGTTCGCCGCTGATCGTGCTTGGTGGTCCAGCCATGTTGATAGGGCTCGGTGGTGGTGCGGCCTCTTCAATGGCTTCCGGTGCATCGGCGGAGGATCTTGACTTTGCATCGGTGCAGCGTGCTAACCCGGAAATGGAAAGACGCTGTCAGGAAGTGATTGATCGTTGCTGGATGCGTGGTGATGATAATCCCATACTCTTCATTCATGATGTCGGTGCAGGTGGCCTCTCCAATGCGTTGCCCGAACTGGTGCATGATGGCAACAGAGGTGGTCGTTTTGAGCTTCGCAATGTGCCTAATGATGATCCAGGTATGTCGCCGATGGAAATCTGGTGTAATGAATCACAGGAACGCTATGTCATGGCTGTTGATGCCAACAGGCTGGAACAATTTATCGAAATTTGTGATCGTGAACGCTGTCCTTACGCTATTGTTGGCGAGGCCACTGATGAAGAACATTTGCTGCTGGGTGATGCGCACTTTAAAAATAACCCGATCGATATGCCGATGCCACTATTGTTCGGAAATTCACCCAAGATGTTACGTGAAGCTGTACACCTGCCATTTCAAAAGCCTGAACTATCTTTTCAGGGCGTTGATTTAAAAGAGGCTGCCTTGAGGGTTTTGAAACTGCCAACCGTGGCTAATAAAACCTTTTTAATCAGCATTGGTGACCGATCGATTACCGGCATGGTAGCCAGGGATCAAATGGTGGGGCCTTGGCAGGTACCGGTAGCCGATGTGGCGGTAACGGTTGCTGATTATGATGGTCTGGCCGGTGAAGCAATGGCCATGGGAGAGAGAACACCGCTGGCGCTTATTGATGCTGCTGCCTCCGGTCGCATGGCAGTGGGCGAGGCTATAACCAACATTGCTGCAGCACAGATAGAAAAAATTTCTGATATCAAGCTTTCTGCAAACTGGATGGCTGCTGCCGGGCATCCTGGTGAAGATGTCAAACTGTTTGAAACCGTGAAGGCTGTCGGTATGGAGCTGTGTCCAGAACTGGGTATATCGATTCCGGTTGGTAAGGATTCCATGTCCATGAAAACTCTCTGGCAACACCAGGGCAAGGACATGGAAATGACAGCACCGCTATCTTTGATCATCAGTGCTTTTGCGCCAGTAACGAATACAATCAGAACATTGACGCCACAATTGCGCACCGACCGGGGTGATACTGACCTGATTTTGATTGACCTTGGTAAAAGCAAAAACCGACTTGGCGCATCAGCATTGGCCCAGGTTTACAAACAGGTGGGTAAGCATGCCCCGGATATCGACGACCCTGAACTCCTCAAACGTTTCTTCCAGTCGATTCAGGAATTGAACAGAGAAAAACTGTTGTTGGCCTACCATGATCGTTCTGATGGTGGTTTGCTGGTGACTTTGATGGAGATGGCATTTGCAGGACGCTGTGGACTGGATATTGATATTGCCGGCCTGGCCGAGCAAAGAGATGATTTTGCTGTCCTGTTCAATGAAGAGCTCGGTGCGGTTATCCAGGTGCGTCATCAGGATACGGATGACGTCATGAATCTGTTGTCCCAATCTGGACTCGGTCATGTCAGTGCGATTATCGGTACCAGCAATGGTGACCAGATCCGCTTTCATTATTCGGGCCATGAGTTATTCAGCGGAACACGGGTTGAATTTCAACAGGCCTGGTCTGAAACTACCCGCGACATGCAGGCACTTCGTGACAACCCTGCCTGTGCCCAGGAAGAGTTTGACCGTATAGCCAAAGATGACCCAGGACTTTTTTCCGAGACCAGTTTTGATATTAATGATGACATCTGTTCGGCGATTATTGAAGGCGAACGTCCTCGCATGGCAATTCTGCGTGAACAGGGTGTTAACGGTCAGGTTGAAATGGCGGCCTCGTTTCACAAGGCGGGTTTTGAGTGTGTCGATGTGCATATGTCAGACATATTGTCGGGCAGGGTAACACTCGAAAGTTTCAAGGGCCTGGTTGCCTGCGGTGGTTTCAGTTACGGCGATGTACTCGGTGCCGGTGAGGGGTGGGCCAAGTCCATTCTTTTCAATAGCAGGGCTCGTGACCAGTTCCAGGCCTTTTTTGAACGCCAGGACAGTTTTGCGCTGGGCGTCTGCAACGGCTGCCAGATGCTTTCCAACCTCAAGGCATTGATTCCAGGAACAGAGCACTGGCCACACTTTGTCAGAAACCGGTCTGAACAGTTTGAAGCACGTTTCGTAATGACCGAAGTGGCCGATTCCCAGTCCATTCTTTTACAGGGCATGGTGGGTTCAAAAATGCCGATCGCTGTTGCCCATGGTGAGGGCAGGGCTGAATTTACCAGTGTGACGGCTCAACAGTTGGTAAAACAGCAGGTGTCATTGAGATACATTGAAAACAACGGTGAACTGGCTGAGCGTTATCCGGCCAATCCTAATGGATCTCCGGAAGGCATTGCCGGGCTGACCAATGCCGATGGCCGGGTTACTATCATGATGCCGCATCCTGAACGAGTCATCCGTGCAGTGCAAAATTCCTGGCATCCTGATGACTGGGAAGAGGATGCCCCCTGGATGCGTTTGTTCAGAAACGCCAGGGTCTGGGTAGGCTAACTCCAAAATGGCTGGATAAGCGCTTGCTTCTACTGGTTTATAATGCGGACTCAGGCAGTCTTAATGCCATGCTCGACTCAGCCCATAAACTGTTAAGTCCATCAACCTATCAGTGTAAACTTTGTGAACTCACCTATGGTTTAGTCAAGGAAAACATGGCGTGGAAAGCCTTTCGTGAACAGTGTGATGAGGAAATGGTTTTTCTTCACCGTGATGAATTTGAACATCAGTATTCCCAGAGGTTTGAATATCCATTTGTAGCGCGCGTTCGGCAAGGGGAACTGAAGCTGCTTTTAAGCAGTGATGATTTTAATGCTATTGCCAGTACCGAAGAACTGATACTGCGATTGAATCAGGTTATCAGGCAGTGACCGACAGGTGAGTATTGCCGGTCACTGGTTTTTGAAAGGCTAACCTGCAACAGCCTTTTGCTGGTCTGCCTTTTCTGTATTTGAGAGCAACGGGTACAAGTGCTCTGTCTCATCCTGTAGACGTTTTAGTACCATCTCGAACATCTCAATCGTTTCTTTATAAAAGTTATCGTAGTGCTTGATTTTCAGGGTGTGCCTGGAAAGATTGCACCATTTTTTTGTATAGGCGCCAAAAATGCGTTTGATTTCTTTCGAACCACTGATAAACAGGTTTGCGACCTTGTTTTTATGCGCATTAGACTGGTCCAGCAGTTCGGCATAAAGATCTGCATCGGTATGCTTTAGGTGATCCTGGACCGATTCAACATATCGAAAAAACAATTCGCAGGTGACATCGGTATCGCACAACGAACGATCACTCAGCAGGTTGGTTAAAATATTACTCAATTCGGTTATTTTGTGGATTTCGGTGTGAAGTTTTTCTGTTTCAGACATGGTGGTTTCCTCATAGATTTGTATGTTGGTATGCTGCTTTTAATTTTTATGCCACACACACTAAAACTGCTGTTGGTTTATCACAATAGCCAGAGTGACCGCTTATTGATTCAAATCAATAAAATGGTTCAGATTACGACGTTCAGTAGTT
>JARRJW010000079.1:0-9890 GCA_037388785.1 Gammaproteobacteria bacterium | reverse complement strand
GGCAAAATATTCGTACAAATTTTTAGAAAACCTGTAAATCAATTTAAAAAAGACTTTAAGCCGCCGGGGATGATGGCAATATCTCACCAATGACTCTAGTATTAGAAAAACAAATCAACTCAGATTGATAACAGCCAATAATTTTACCTATCAGGGGGTGTAGTGTTTTCCTTTCCCAAGGGGGAAAAACCTGAAAACCCGTGTCTTGTGCCGCAGGGCAAACGGACAGTTTCAGGTTCGCCGAAACTGATGTACGCAGTTGCCCCAAAAGCCAGTTATGTGCAATCCATTGCCGAGGCTATGCAGGAAGTCGGGTTGGAAATCAACGCCATATTTAGAATAAACATGTTGTTTGCGTCGAGAGGATCGGCATATGAAATACAAAATGAAATTAGCTCAGCCGGGCTTTACACTGGTTGAGCTGATTGTAGTCATCATTATCCTGGCTATTTTAGGTGCCGTGGCACTACCCAAGTTTATCGATGTTTCTGAGAAAACGCAGATTTCAGCAGTAAAAGGTGCTGGAGGTGGTTTGGGAGCAGGTGTTGCCTTTTTTCATGCGCAGTGGGTCGCAAACGGACACACGGCAGCGCAGGCTGATGTTGCCGGTTTTGGTGATGACACGGTAGATTCCAATGCTGGTGGTTGGCCTGTTGGTACCGGGGGTAACAGTTCATTGGCCGATGCTGCCGACTGCATAGAGATCTGGAATAGCGTTATGCAAGGTCCACCAACCATTGCCAGCTCAGCGGGCACGGTTGATTATGTCGCTGCAGCCACTGTTGCAGCTGGTCCTTCGGCTGCAGCAACTTGTGAGTATTCCTATTATGGCGGAACAGCTAATGACACCAATATGGGGATCACCTATAACACGCTTACAGGTTCAGTGACTGTAGACTCAGATCCATCTTCCTGATTTGTGGCGAAAATGCCCTGTTGTAATGTTACGCGACCCCAGGGTCGCGTTTTTGCTTGTGCCGGATTCGCCGATGCTACGACGAGTCTCTTGCATTATGCTATTAAAGTGGCATTGGCGACCGTCTCTGATACGCGGTGGTGAATTAGATTCAGCTTCCGTATAATCCGGATCTTTAATTTTCACGTGATCTCTAGTAATGGTCACCACTGACGGCTGTCAGTCGTTGAGCTTCTACTCATCTGAGCGAATTTCAATTGCCTGCCAGTAAGGAATAAAAATGCCGATAATCACTTTGCCAGACGGTTCCAAACGCGAATTTCCCAACCCTGTATCAATTATGGATGTCGCCACTGACATTGGTCCCGGCCTTGCCAAGGCAACCCTTGCCGGCATGGTTGATGGTGAAATCAAAGATGCTTCATTCACAATCGATAACGATGCCGAGCTATCAATCATTACCGATAAATCCGAGGAAGCCCTGGAACTGGTTCGTCATGATGCGGCGCATGTCATGGCCCAGGCCGTGCAGGAACTTTATCCAGGTACACAGGTAACTATCGGTCCGGCGATTGAAGACGGCTTTTATTATGACTTTGCCCGCGAGGAAAAATTTACCCCCGCTGACCTGCAGAAAATCGAAGACCGCATGCGTGAAATTGTCGGGCGTAATTTACCGATTGAACGCGAAGTCTGGGATCGTGAAGACGCCAAAAAAACCTTTGGCAGTATTGGCGAGAAATACAAGGTAGAGATTATCGAAGACATTATCCCTGAAGGTGAGGAAGTCTCGGTTTACCGTCAGGGTGAGTGGTTTGATGTCTGTCGCGGACCGCATCTGCCCAGTACCGGCAAGCTGCCCAATGGCGCAACAAGAAAGAACTGAAGGAATATTTACACCGGCTGGAAGAAGCTGAAAAACGTGATCACCGTAAAATCGGCAAAACCCTGGATCTGTTTCACAGCCAGGAAGAAGCGCCGGGTATGGTGTTCTGGCATGAAAAAGGCTGGTCTATTTATCTTGCGGTGCAAAACTATATTCGTGACAAGCTTCAACATCACGGTTACCAGGAAGTGCATACTCCACAGGTGATTGATAAAACCCTGTGGGAAAAGTCGGGCCACTGGGACAAGTTTCGTGATGATATTTTTGTCACCGAGACGGAAGGCAGAACTTACGCGATCAAGCCGATGAACTGCCCGGCGCATATCCAGATCTATAACCATGGTCTGAAAAGTTACCGTGACCTGCCGCTGCGTTTGGCCGAATTTGGCTCCTGTCATCGCAACGAGCCTTCCGGCACATTGCATGGCCTGATGCGAGTCAGAAACTTTGTTCAGGATGATGCCCATATTTTCTGTACCGAAGACCAGATTCTTTCTGAGGTGATTGCCTTTAATGACCTGCTGTTCGAGGTTTACCGCGATTTTGGTTTTGAGGATGTTCTGATCAAGTTGTCTACCCGTCCGGAAAAGCGTGTCGGTTCTGATGAAACCTGGGACAAGGCGGAAAAAGCGCTTGAAGATGCCCTCAATTCACAGGGGTTGGAGTGGGAACTGCAACCGGGCGAAGGCGCCTTTTACGGGCCCAAAATAGAGTACTCACTGCGAGATTGTCTCAACCGTGTCTGGCAGCTGGGCACCATTCAGCTGGATTTCTCTATGCCGGAACGTCTCGATGCCCATTATATTGCCGAGGATAACAGCAAACATACCCCGGTGATGCTGCACCGGGCGATTCTTGGTTCCCTGGAAAGATTTATTGGAATTTTGATCGAGCATTATGCCGGAGCCATGCCTGTTTGGTTGTCACCGGTTCAGGTAATGGTGATGAATATCACTGACAAACAGGCAGATTCCGTGAATAATGTAGTGAAATCTTTGCAAAATAATGGTTTACGGGCCGATTTAGACTTGAGAAACGAGAAAATCGGCTTTAAAATCCGCGAGCATACATTGCAGAAGATTCCCTATCTGCTGGTTATCGGTGACAGGGAAGCTGAAAATGGCGCAGTTGCTGTCAGAACCCGTGGTGGTGAAGACAAGGGTGTTATGCCGGTTGAAGACTTTATTCCGGCAAACCGGTGGTTCTGCCGTGGGTACGATCTCTACAAGATCGAGCTTTTCTCCTTTGGCTTTTTCAAGTGCTTCTTCGATGGTAACAATTCCCACCTGTTTACAGTAGCAGAGGTTAGATTAATTGGCTCTGACGGTGAACAGGTGGGAATTGTTACCATCGAAGAAGCACTTGAAAAAGCCAAAGGAGAAAAGCTCGATCTTGTAGAGATCGTACCCACGGCAGAACCACCGGTTTGCCGGATCATGGATTACGGAAAGTTTTTGTTCGATCAGAAGAAACAAAAACAGCTTGCCAAAAAGAAACAGAAACAGGTTCAGGTCAAAGAGATCAAATTCAGACCAGGAACAGATATCGGGGATTACAACATCAAGTTGAAAAACCTGATCAAGTTTCTGGAAAGTGGTGATAAAACGAAGATCACCATGCGCTTCAGGGGGCGTGAACATGCGCATCGCGAGATCGGTCTTGAAATGCTGAAGCGTCTGGAGTCAGATCTTGCCGAATACGGTGCTGTTGAGCAGCAGCCATTGATGGAAGGTCGTCAGATGGTGATGGTGCTGGCACCTAAAAAGAAATGATTTGAAAATGTTGGCATATCCATATGCCGAGAATTTATCGTACCAACCGGGCTAATAGGCATTGCCTGGGTTGGTCTTAACTCAGTAGTAAATTACAGGAGAAGAAAATGCCAAAATTCAAATCTAACCGTGGTGCAGCGAAACGTTTCACCAAAACGGCTGGTGGTTTTAAACGCAACCAGACTCATCGTCGTCATATTCTGACCAAGAAAAGTACCAAGCGTAAACGTCACTTGCGTGGTGACGCCATGTTGCATGCTGCTGATGTTGCTTCTGCACGTCGCATGATGCCTTACGCATAATCTGAGCCAGAGGAGATAGAACGATGCCAAGAGTCAAACGTGGTGTAACCGCACACGCTAAACACAAAAAAGTATTGGAAGAAGCCAAAGGCTATTATGGTGCCCGCAGTAAGGTGTACCGTGTTGCCAAGCAGGCAGTTATCAAGGCCGGGCAATATGCTTACCGTGACCGTCGCCAGAAAAAACGTCAATTTCGTGCCCTGTGGATTGCCCGTATTAATGCGGCTGCCCGCATTAATGGTATTTCCTACAGCCGTATGATGGATGGCTTGAACAAGGCCAACATCGAAGTTGATCGTAAAATGCTGGCAGATCTGGCTGTTAATGATGCCAATGCATTTGCAGCACTGGCTGAGCAGGCTAAAGCGGCTTTAGCAAATTAATAATCCTTATTGTCATCTCGAGCGAAGCGAGAGATCTTGATCATATTAGATTCCTCGCATTCGTTCGGAATGACAATGAATCAGATATTGAGGGAAAGGTTTTAACCTTTCCCTTTTTTGACGTACAGGGATGGACAAGTGCCGCGGGGGCAGGAAGCTCAGGAGCGGCCGCTAAACGGAAACATTCATGACCATTGATCTGGAAACGTTGCTGGAACAGGCCCAGGATAAAATCAAAAATGCTACCGATTTACGCGCGCTCGATGAAGTGCGGGTAACCTACCTTGGTAAATCCGGAGCAATCACCGAGCAACTCAAACAACTGGGTAAACTGCCTAAAGAAGAGCGCTCCCAGGCCGGGCAGGCTATTAACCAGGCCAAGCAGACTGTTCAACAGGCTATTGAAGCAAGGAAAAGTGAGCTTGAAAAAGCTGCGCTTGAGGCCAGGCTGGCCTCGGAAACCATCGATGTAACCCTGCCAGGTCGTTCTGCAGAATCGGGCGGTCTGCATCCGGTAACGCGAACCATTGAGCGTATTGAAAAACTGTTTGCCAATGCGGGATTCAGTGTTGCTGAGGGGCCTGAAATTGAAGACGATTATCACAATTTTGAAGCGCTGAATATTCCTGCCCATCATCCCGCCAGAGCCATGCATGATACGTTCTACTTTGATGAACACCTGCTGTTGAGAACGCATACCTCGCCGGTACAGATTCGTGTCATGGAAAATGCCGAACCACCGTTGAAAGTGATTGCGCCCGGACGTGTCTATCGTTGTGACTCGGATTTGACCCACACGCCGATGTTTCACCAGGTTGAGGGGTTTCTGGTTGATGAACAGGTTACCTTTGCTGATCTGAAAGGTATTATTCATGATTTTCTGCAGGGATTTTTTGAAAAGGATTTAAAAGTCCGTTTCAGGCCATCCTATTTTCCGTTTACTGAACCTTCAGCCGAAGTCGATATTGAGTGTGTGATGTGTGAAGGTGAAGGCTGCCGGGTTTGCAGTCATACCGGCTGGCTCGAAGTGCTGGGATGCGGCATGATTCACCCCGAAGTAATGAAACATGTGAATATCGATAACGAAAAATACACTGGCTATGCCTTTGGTATGGGGGTAGAGCGTTTGGCTATGTTGAGATATGGCGTGAATGATTTGAGATTGTTTTTTGAAAATGATCTGCGTTTCTTAAAACAGTTTGCCTGATTATTATTTCTATTGTCATCTCTCGCTATGCTGGAGATGACAATAGAACATTATTTAAAAATTGGATCCCTGCTTTAGTCGGGATTACAAAAAATTGTAAAAAGTTTTCATGTTTTTGTTTCAGGAGCGTTGAGGCATTGACGCCAATGCCGAGCTGCAGGGAAGTGTTAATACTTCTCCTGAAATAAATGCTGAAAGCTTTAATTAAATTTACATTGGGAATACAAAATGCGTTTTAGCGAAAGCTGGCTTCGTGAATGGGTTAACCCCGATATTACAACTGATGAGATGTCTCATCAGCTGAGTATGGCAGGCCTCGAAGTCGATGGTGTTGAAAAGGCAGCGCCTGTATTCAGTGGTGTTGTCGTTGGAGAAATTTTATCGCGCGAACAACATCCGGATGCAGACAAGCTCGGTGTCTGTCAGGTAAACGTCGGTGCTGATGAAAACCTGCAGATTGTCTGTGGCGCCAAAAATGCTGCGGCAGGTATGAAAGTCGCGGTAGCGACCGTGGGAGCGAAATTACCGGGTGATTTTAAAATCAAAAAGGCCAAGCTGCGTGGTGTTGAGTCTTTTGGCATGATTTGTTCTGCCAGTGAATTGGGCCTGGCCGAGTCATCTGAAGGCATTATGTCCCTGGCAGTTAATGCGCCATTAGGAAAAGATTTTCGTGATTTTCTGGCACTCGATGACGCTTTAATCGAAGTTGACCTGACGCCTGATCGTGGTGACTGTCTGAGTATTGCCGGCATTGCCCGCGAAGTCAGCGTGATCAATGATATTGATTTGCAGGTACCCGAAATCAAGGCTGTTGAGCCCACTCATGATGACACTTTCCCAGTCGATGTGCAGGATCAGGATGGTTGTCCCCGTTACGTTTGTCGCGTCATCAAAAACATTAACGCCTCAGCAAAAACACCTTCCTGGATGGTTGAAAAACTGCGGCGCGGAGGCATACGTGCAATAAACCCGGTTGTCGATGTTACTAACTTCGTCATGCTGGAACTGGGCCAGCCGATGCATGGTTTTGACCTGGATAAACTGGATGGCGGTATCCAGGTTCGTAAAGCCAAACCGGCGGAAAAGCTTAAGCTGCTGGATGGCAATGAAATAGAATTATCTTCTGATAGCCTGGTGATTGCAGATCATGGTCAGGCCCTGGCATTAGCCGGTGTCATGGGTGGTGAAAACTCTGGTGTTTCTGACCAGACATCCCACATTCTGCTCGAATCAGCATTCTTCGCACCATTGGCGATTACTGGCAAAGCCAGGCTTTATGGTCTGCATACCGACTCATCGCATCGTTTTGAACGAGGTGTTGACTGGCAGTTGCAGGTCAATGCTATTGAGCGGGCAACTGCGCTATTGCTGGCGATAACCGGTGGTGAACCCGGACCGGTCAAAGAGATGGTTTTCGAATCATCCTTACCTTCACTGCCAGAAATACACTTACGTCTTGAACGCATTGCCATGTTGCTCGGAGTAGAAATCGAGGCCCGGCAGATCGAAAAGATTTTGTTGAAGCTTGGCATGAAACTTAAAGAATCCTCAGTGGGCTGGTGGGTGAGTCCGCCATCAAGTCGATTTGATATCGCGGTCGAGGTAGACCTGATCGAGGAAATTGCCCGGATATATGGCTATGACAATATCCCGGCCAAGCGAGCCACTGCAGCACTGGACATGCACCCAAGTCCCGAGACCGGCTTTGATCTTTTGAGGGCGAAGCGGTTGCTGGCCGCCAGGGGTTTCGAAGAAACCATCACTTACAGTTTCATCAGCTCTGAAATGGCTGAAATCGTCACGCCCGGCCAGGAACGTATTACCCTGGCTAACCCGATTTCGGCTGATATGGCAATTATGCGTGGTTCACTTTGGGCTGGTCTGCTGCAAGCCATGCAACATAATGTTGCCCGTCAACAAAGTCGTATTCGTTTGTTTGAATCGGGTCTGAGCTTCTCAAAGCAGAACGGCGAAATTACCCAAAAGCCAATGCTGGCCGGCCAGGTAACATGAGCTGTTGACGAAGAGCACTGGGATGACAGGAAGCGCAAGGCTGATATTTTCGATATCACAGGCGACCTCGAAGCGGTGTTGGCCTTGACTGCCGACTCGGAAAGTTTTGTCTTTGAAAGGGCGGAGCATCCGGTTTTGCATCCTGGCCAGACGGCGAAAATTATTCGTGATGGCAATGAAATCGGCTGGATTGGCATGCTGCACCCGGAATTGGAAAAGAAACTTGACCTGGGTGCCAGAACCTATCTCTTTGAAATCAGCCTGGATGCGCTGGCTGATGGTAAGCTGCCAAGTTTTCAGTCACTGTCAAAATTCCCGCTGATTAGAAGGGATTTTGCTTTAGAAATGGATGAAAAATTGCTTTTTGCTGATGTAATTCAATGCGCAAGAGCCGCTTCTTCCAAAATAATTAAAGACATTCGTCTATTTGATGTCTATACTGGAGGTAATGTAGATTCTGGTCGAAAAAGTTTAGCTTTGAGCTTGATTTTACAGGATTCTTCCAAGACACTTACTGATGAAGAGGTTGAGAATTCAACCACTGCAGTGTTAAATGCATTGTCTTCAGAATTAAATGTTGAGCTTAGAGACTAAATTAAAGAGATTAGCATAATGGCATTAACAAAAGCTGATATGGCCGAGCGTCTTTTTGAGGAACTAGGTCTTAATAAACGTGAAGCAAAAGAGATGGTCGAAAAGTTTTTTGAAGTGATTCGCGTCTCTCTTGAAAATGGTGAACAGGTTAAGTTGTCAGGTTTTGGCAATTTTGATCTGAGGGAAAAGAAACAGCGTCCTGGCCGAAACCCAAAAACCGGTGAAGAAATTCCGATTTCCGCGCGCCGGGTGGTTACTTTCAAAGCAGGACAGAAATTGAAACAAAGAGTGGAAGCATATGCTGGATCCGGGGAACAGTAGTAGTAACGAAAACCTACCTGCCATTCCTAGCAAGCGCTACTTTACTATCGGTGAAGTCAGTGAATTGTGTGAAGTCAAACCTCACGTATTGCGATACTGGGAGCAGGAGTTTCCGCAGCTCAAACCTGTAAAACGTCGTGGTAACCGGCGTTATTATCAACGTCATGACGTTCTGATGATCAGGTCGATTAGAAGTCTGCTCTATGAGCAGGGCTTTACAATCGGTGGTGCTCGTCAGCAATTGTCTGCTGAAGATGGAAAACCGGGTCATGCCAAGGGACAAAACCACGAACTGGTTAAACAGCTTTGTTCGGAACTGGAAGAGGTTCTGGCAATTCTAAAATAATTAATAATATTCAATAAAAATAAAAAGCTCTAATAAGCCGCTGTCATTGATAGCGGCTTTTTTGTTTAAGTTCAAAAATACAGCTGTCATTCAAGATAATTTCTGGTCGGTCGCTATATTTATAAATTTATAAAAATAAAGATCAGATCCAGGGGAATGTTTCATGGACAAGAAAGTTCTAATATTTTTGCCTTTTATCCTTTTTATTCTATTCGGCTGTGATAATTCTTCGCAAAACAACAGTGACAGTGGGCCGGTTTATTCCCAGGGGCCGGAATCAGAAAAAAAGGTTTACCGCTTTGCGATTCATCCTTTACACAATCCCCGCAAATTATCCGAGGCATACCAGCCTTTGATCAATCACCTCAATGCCAACGTCACAGATGTGCATTTTGAGTTAGAAGCGTCCCGGGATTACCAGGCTTATGAAGCGAAATTTCGTGATCGCATGCCGCAGATGATATTGCCAAACCCCTGGCAAACACTGGAAGCCATGAAAGTGGGTTATAACGTCATTGCAATGGCAGGTGATGCTGAAGATTTTAAGGGCATATTTATTGTAAAAAAGGATAGTGGTATTGAAACGCCCGCGGACCTGAAAGGACAGGTTGTCAGTTATCCTTCTCATACAGCCCTTGCTGCATGCATCATGCCGCAACGTTATCTTCATGATAACGGTATTGATATCAATGAAGATATCCAGAACCGTTATGTAGGTTCGCAGGAATCTTCCATCATGAACGTGCTATTGGGCGAATCATCTGCCGGTGCCACCTGGCCTCCTCCCTGGCGATTATTTCAAAAAGATCGCCCTGAGGATGCAGCCCAGCTTAAAGTGATTTGGGAAACGCCGCCACTAATGAACAACTCTGTAATGTTTCGTGATGACGTACCTGAAAATATTGTCCAAAAGACCAGTGAAATCATTTATTCGCTTCACACTACTGAAAAAGGGCAGAATATTTTAAAAGGCATGGAAACTGCCAGATTCTACCAGGCTGATAATGACAGTTATAAACCTGTCAGGGACTTTGTGGCAAGTTTTGAAGAAGATGTAAGACCTGTCGAACAGCCTTGATAGTGCTTAATCATTGTCCATGAAAGCTTTATTTAAATTACTTACCAAAACTATCCGGCGCCAGTTGGTTAT
>JARRJW010000078.1:9369-14997 GCA_037388785.1 Gammaproteobacteria bacterium | reverse complement strand
GGCGCCTGGATTCGCAACCAGAGGAATTCAGGGGGCATTATTATTTTTGCCTGCAGAATTTTCAGGTACGATTTCAGCTGTTATTTTGCAAACAGTACTATCATGAAAGACAGCACACCAATTGATATTATTCTTCACCAGGCATCGCATGAACTGGAAATCAAGTTCAACGATGGCAGTGTCTATACCTACCCAACAGAATTTTTACGCGTTTTCTCACCGTCTGCAGAAGTACGCGGCCATTGGGGGCAAGGAGCCAAGCTTCAGCTGGAAAAACAAAACGTCAACATTTCTGAGATACGTCCGGTTGGAAACTACGCTATTAAGATCGTTTTTGATGATGGCCACGATTCAGGTCTTTACGACTGGAATTATCTTTACGATCTGGGAAAAAAACAGTCGCTTTACTGGACCGATTACCTGGACAGGCTTCACGCAGCCGGCCACACATATACACAGCCGGACTGGCAAAAAACCTCTTCCTGAAGGATTAAACCGTATTAGATACAATATAAAGTATAAAAATTAAAACCCAACCACTCAATATTGGATTCTAATCAGGCATTTTTCCATGAGCCAGACTACCCTATCAATGCACGAATCTTTACGGCAATTGCTGGTTGCAGCCCGTCAGAATAGCGACTGCAGTATTCTTCTGCCGGTCATTGAATCGATTTTCAACCAGATTGACACAGTGGATGGCACAGCTGAAGAAACCTACCGGCAGGTTATCAAGCAGCTTGCCAGAATTGGTCTGGAAAGCAACTTACTGAGTGAACTGGGACAGAAACAATTCGAATGGATGATTCAGCTATCTGACAGCGGCCATGACGCCAATGTCCTTGAGGCCATGAGTCAGCAACTGACCACTGCAATCTATCGCGAAGCTCTGCCCGTGAATTCGACTGCTAGTTCTGACACGCCTCCCACGGAAGACATTCAACAGGTTGATGATGAAATTATTATTGACGACAAAACCGCCTTTAAAGAGCTAAGCCCGAATATTGCCCCGACAGACACCCCGACAGACACCCCGACTGATACCAGGGTAGAGGAAATTGCTCAGTTTGAGGCACAGATTGATCAAGATCATGGCCTGAACGAAGAAATTGATAACCTGAAATCATCACTGCATGAACAAATTGACCTGACCCGTAAACAGTTCAGTGATTTCGAGAACAAAATGCTCTCACTGGCAAGTGATGCAAGCTTGGCATCAAGCCCGGATGAGATTAAAGCGGTTAAATCCCGATTGACTAATTCAATTCACAATCTGCTCAGTGACCAGTCTGCGCTGAATGAAAACATTCAGGCAATCGGCAGTGAAATCGAGCAACTTGGTTCTCAATGCACGAACCTCAATCATGAACTGGGGCTGGTTAAGCAACTCAGTTCCACCGATGACTTGACAAGATTGGCCAATAGGCGCGCTTTTATGAAAATCCTGGATAACGAAGCTGGTCGCGTGCAGCGCCACGGTTATCCCCTGTGTGTGGCGATGCTGGAACTTGACCTGTTTCTTGAGATCATTGATAGCTATGGTCAGGCCATTGGTGACCGCGTCATCCAGTTCTTCAGTAAAGATGTGCTATCAGTTTTCAGAAATTATGACCTGGTAGCCAGAATTGATGAAGCACGTTTTGCGGTGTTACTACCCCATTCTGACCTGCAGGATGCAGATCAGGCCATTAACAAGGTTTTACAGAAAGCTTTTGAATCACGCCTGATGATTTCCGAGAACAACAAAGTGATTAACATGCCAACATTTTCTGCCGGTATCGCTCAGTATCGTGAAGGGGAAAGTATCGAATCACTGGTTAACCGGGCTGAAAACGCAATGCTATCAGCAACTTCACAGGGACGTAACCAGGTAGTGCTTGATTCGGCCGCTCAAACTGCCTGAATAGCCGCCAGTACCGACTGCAGTTGCTCATCAACACGGTCTTTACTGGCCATCAGCACTTCATTTTTCAGGTTTAGCGCTGCAAAATCCCTGTTTAAATCAATAACGGTGTTAATCGCGTCTCCTTTTTCCACCGCACGACTGATTTTATCGGACAGATTTAATAACTGTGTTTCACGGCTATGTTCGTCTGCTTTGTCCGGCGCGTGATGATATCTGATCACCTTGACCAAGAACTCCGGTAAACCCCAATGTTCGATTAAAGCGCCACCAATGGCGGCATGATCAAAACCCAGTTCTTCGCGCTCAACCTCAAAACGGGGGCTATCCTGACGGTCACTGATCTCTAAAACCGCCTTGGCAATTTCCGGCAGGCGGTTATAAAAAACCAGGCTACCCAAGTCATGCAACAATCCTACAGTAAACATTGAATCGCCGCTGTTCATCGCCAGCGAGCGCTGGATCTCCCTGGCCAACAATCCGGTATAGATACTGTGTTCCCAAAAGTCTTCCATGCTAATGAGTTTGTTCGGCAGCCCTTCGAAATAATCCACGACACAGATAGCCAGCACCATCTCCCTCAGCTCAGTGAGACCGACAATGGTAATCGCATGACTGACATCAGTGATCGTGGCGCTGAAGCTGTAATAGGCACTGTTTACGATTTTCAGAAGTTTGGTTGTCAGGGCCGGATCCGATGAAATAATTTTGGCAAAATCCTCTGCTTTTGCACCAGGCTCATCAAGTTTCTGGGTAAACTGCAGATATATAGTAGAGAGCGTGGGAAGCTCAACATCTCCCCTGACGAGATCAACGGGTTGTAATTGCATAGCTGTGAAAACCTGGGTGAAAATTGTTATATGAAAATAATTCTTGTCTTTTTATTGATATATCTGCTATAAAATATATAACAAATACAGTAAATTAGATAATAATTTAAACAAACAACTTAAAATACCTGTATTAAATAAGCAGGTTTTTTTATCTAACGGGAAGTTTTTACAGGCATTTCAATATGTTAGAAGCGCTAATTAATTCTGATCAGAAGGTTCTTGAGTCTCTCAAGAATGCTTTTATTCTGATTGCAGACGAGCGTAGCCACGAAAAAGACTCCCTGTTCGAGTTATTGCGTGCCGCAGGTTTTAGCCGATTGACCACCGTTGAAACTGAAGAGGATATTCTAAAAACCTTGCGACAGGGATACCGACACGAATCCATGCAGGTCGAACTGCTGGTCATTTCTTCCACCATCGAAAACTTCGATGCACTGGAGTTGACCAGAACACTCAGCAAGCACGACATTTCCAATACACCGATTATTCTTCTCACCCAGGGTAACGGCTGGTGGAGTGAAAATCAGGCGATTACCAGCTACCAGGCTGGCGCAGTGGATTTTATCGTTCGCCCGCTGAGAAGTGAAGAAATTATTCCAAGAATCAACCTGGCCCTGAAATACAGACAGGAAAAACAGGAACGACTGGCCCGTGAAGAAAGCCTCAACACCGAACTTTCTGAACGCAAGGTCATGGAAACCCGTCTGCAGCACCTGCTTAATCATGATGAACTGACTTCTCTGCCAAGTCGACACAAGCTTGAGGCAGCTTTAAAAATTTCTCTGGGAAAATCCACTAATCTGCATCGCACCAGCGCTTTATTCTATATAGATGTTGATCATTTCAGGATCATCAATGACACCCTCGGCCATGAGAGTGGTGACCAGCTGTTGGTAAAAATGGCCGATTTAATTAAACAGGCAGCTCCGGATAATTCCATCATTGCCCGCATTGGTTCTGATGAATTTGGCATTCTTATCGATGACATTGACGAAATTGTTGCGCTCGATCTTGCAAACGTGATTGAAACAGAAATTGACCTCATGGTCTGTGGCGAAGCCGGTAACCAGGCCAAAGTCTTTGCCAGCATCGGCATTGTCATGATTTACCCGGGCACTGATAACAAAACCGCCAGCGAAGTGCTTGCCCGTGCAGACCAGGCCTGCCACATTGCCAAGCAAAAAACTGACAGTCGGGTTTACCTGTTTGATCATAGCGCACCTGAAATCAAGTCATTACAGAATACCCGTCAATGCGTCACCATGGTCAGAAATGCGCTGGTCAATGATTATTTCAGGCTAAACCTGCAGCCTATCGTCAATACGGCCTCAGAAATACCTTCACACTACGAAGTGCTGATACGCCTGGTTGATAATAATGGCAAAGTCTATTCGCCGGTTGATTTTGTGCCCGCAGCGGAAAGCACCCGAATCATTCATAAGCTGGATTACTGGGTGGTGGATAATGCCCTATCACTTCTGGAGAAGTTCCAGAAATCCGGTGCTGATATTGCTTTGAGTATTAACTTGTCAGGTGATGGACTGCAATCGCCGGCAATTTTTGATTTGATCAAAAATAAAATGACCTACCTGTCATTAAATCCATCCAAACTGATGTTTGAGCTGACTGAGACAGCTGCAGTCAGTGATGTCGAAAAAACCCGGATGACGATCAGCAAACTCAGAGCGCTTGGCTGTCGTTTTGCGATAGATGACTTTGGAACCGGCTTCAGCTCATTCAATTACATTAAGAACTACCCGGTCGATTACATCAAAATTGACGGCATGTTCATCATGAACCTGCTAAATGAACCAGCTGATCAGATACTGGTAAAATCCATGGTTGAAGTGGCACATAATCTTGGCAAGAAGGTTATTGCAGAGTATGTTGAAAACCGTGAAACCATGGACCTGTTAATCACCTACGGTGTCGATTTCGTCCAGGGATACCACCTGGGTAAACCAGTGCCTGCAGATCAGGTCCTGGCCTCAAAACAGCTTTAAAACTCGTCGTTTTCTATCTCAAGATAAATCGAATGGATATGTTTGCCGCTTATCCGATCAAAATCACTCCAACTCTGCCAGGGTTTCAGACTGGCCAGAATAGCAGGCCTAATTTCGAAATCACTCATGCCATCATCGTATTTTTCACGCACCTTTTTGTACATGAACTTAAGATAATTGGCATAGATCTCAGCACTATCCTTGCTACTGGGGCCGTGTCCGGGCACGAATAAATCTGTCTGGGTTGCAATTGCGTTATCCAGAGCTGCAATATTGCCTTTGACACTGCCCTCATTTCTGACCAGGCGGTTAACCGAGGCATTATCCCCGAGAAACATCACGCGCTTTTCCGGTACATGGATCATAATGTCCGAAAAGGTATGAGCGGGGCCATTATGAAAAATATTGAAGGTTAATCCACCAATTTCAATACTGTCACCATCATCGACCGGGGTTGTCGCATTGACAATTTTGGTTCCGGCTACAGCACCTTCGGTCTTGCGCAGGACCATTACCATCGATTCATCACCCGCACCTTTATCAACTTTTGAAATCATAGTCGGGTGAGCATAAATTTTAACTTCAGGAAAATGTCTTTTAATTGCATCATTGCCAAGCCAGTGGTCACCATGAACATGCGTATTAAACACTGCAATAACAGGTTTGTCGGTTACGTCAGCAATATGTTTTATTACCATTTCACCCGTTTGCACACTACCACCCGGGTCAACGACTATCACGCCCTCTGGGGTTAACAGAAACCCGGGGTTGTTCATAAAACCCTGATTGTCCGGATTGGGGGTTTCCAATGGTCCGTGAATGACATAAACACCATCAGCAACTTTATCAGCCTGGTATGGTTTTTTGATTTCTGGTGCCTGGTTTGCCG
>JARRJW010000078.1:0-9349 GCA_037388785.1 Gammaproteobacteria bacterium | reverse complement strand
GCTGAAAAAGCCAGCAAACAGCCCAGAAGTGTAATGATTATAAATTTCATATTACTTTTTTCTCTTGGCAGCGACCTTAAGTCGTAGCGCATTCAATTTAATAAATCCTTCGGCATCGGCCTGGTTATAGGCACCGGCATCGTCTTCAAAAGTTGCGATAGACTCGTCAAACAGACTGTCTGTTTCAGACCTGCGTCCGACAACCATCACGTTACCTTTGTAAAGTTTTAGTCTGACTTCACCATTGACAACCTGTTGTGTCTGATCAATGGCAGCCTGCAGCATTTCCCTTTCAGGGCTCCACCAGTAACCATTGTAGATAAGCTTGGCATATCTTGGCATTAACTCGTCTTTCAGATGTCCTGCCTCTCGATCCAGCGTCAGGGACTCCATTGCCCGATGCGCCTTTAGCATGATAGTACCTGCCGGCGTTTCGTAACACCCCCGGGATTTCATACCTACATAGCGGTTTTCAACAATGTCATCGCGACCAATCCCGTTTTCTCCGCCCAGTTTGTTTAGCTTTTCCATGACTGTCGCCGGAGACAGAGTTTCGCCATCAATTGCCACAATATCGCCCTTCTCAAAAGTCAGCTCGATGTAAGACGGCTGGTCCGGTGCCTGTTCAGGTGACACAGACCAGCGCCACATATCTTCTTCAGGTTCAGCCCAGGGATCCTCAAGGATGTCACCTTCGTATGAAATATGCAGCAGATTGGCATCCATGGAATAAGGTGACTTTTTACCCTGCTTGGCAAAATCAACCTCGATGCCGTGCTCGCTGGCGTATGCCATAAGTTTTTCACGGGAAAGAAGGTCCCATTCACGCCAGGGAGCAATGACCTTCACATCGGGCTTCAACGCATAGGCACCCAGTTCAAACCTGACCTGGTCATTGCCTTTGCCGGTCGCTCCATGGGAAATGGCATCGGCACCGGTTTCAGTGGCAATTTCAACCAGGCGCTTGGCAATCAGTGGTCGGGCAATGGAAGTACCCAGCAGGTACTCGCCTTCGTATACGGCATTGGCACGAAACATTGGAAAAACATAGTCACGAGCAAATTCTTCGCGCAGGTCTTCGATAAAAATTTCCTTGATACCCATTGCCTTGGCCTTGGCACGGGCGGGTTCGACCTCTTCCCCCTGGCCGATATCTGCGGTAAATGTCACAACTTCACATCCATAAGTGTCCTGCAGCCATTTCAGGATAATTGAAGTATCAAGTCCGCCAGAATAAGCCAGCACCACTTTATTGATATCAGAAGACATTTTCGAGAGCTCCAAGAAAAAACGATAATTATATCAGCCGCTTTAACTGATGAATATGACTTAAAAACAGTGCAGTCAGCGCACCCACTACTATACCGGCCAGATCCAATAACAGGTCCATGACACCAAACAGGCGACCGTCAATCACCAGCTGCAGAACCTCAGTGGAAACAGCAAACAGCACCAGCGAATAAGCGATCAGGCCAGGTCGATATTTATGGGCATAGGCTTTTACGGCAATAAAACCGAGAAAAGCAAACAATACTGCGTGGCCAAAATTCTGAAACGCGGCAGGTGTCAATTCAAAACGACCTTTGGGAGCTTTCGTTGATGAGGTTTTTTCAGCTTTTCTTTGCGAAGAAACCGGCTGCGATTCAGTAGCTGCCTGGCCTGTATTCTCCTTTGGTTTCATAACCGTTTTAGGTGCTTCTTTACCTGATGATTCGACTGGCAGCTGTGGAGCTGACGTTTCTCTGTCCAGAACAGCCTGAGTTCCTGCAGTCCACATTTTTTCGGACAATTTGACGCCGCTGCTGGCCACTTCAAACATTGTGGCCGGTGGCAATGTCACACCCACCACGATCAGGAAAGCACAGGCCAGAATGCCCTTGCCCCATGGCTCACTCCAGAAATGACCATTAATGATTAACCACATCATCATCGCAGCCCAGGTCATGCCGAAAAACATTTGCCAGTGTGCATAGGTTTTTTTCCATATCGCGGGATTAACCGATATGTCATCAAACAGCGCTATGCCGGATTTACCGTAATGTGCTAATTCGATCCAACCCTTGGCAGCAAAAGACGGTACTTCAATGACAGTGGTAAATGTCTGCCAGTCGGAATCACCGGCAAGAAAGCCAACATTATGAGGATGAGACCAGTTAATATGACCCGCCTCATCTTCAAAATAAACCATTATGCGGGCAGCATCCCATTCATGCCGACCAGCCGATAAATCATCAACTTTTATTTTTCCCGAACATAACAACAGGTCTCCGGAAAACGTTGGCAGATTAAACCGAAGTCGAGAGGAAGGTGTTAAGGAGACATAACCAGTATCGTCACTCCATTCAACTTTTCCATGCGCTCTGGTCCAGTCTGACAGGTCAGTGACATTATCAAAGGAACCGGTTTTGTATAAAAGGTCATAAAAAATCCACATGATGACCAGAAACAAAGTGGAAACCTGTAACCTTAAAGGCAGAACTTTGCGCAATTCAGAGATCATTAATCCGTTTCGTATCTTGGTAGAAAACTTTCCATCGCTTCAATGAAGGCATCTGGTTTCTCAGCATACAACCAATGCCCTGTTTCTTCTATCACTTCAATTTGTGCCAGCGGAAAATAATTCAGCAGTGCTGCTTCGCTGGTCTCAGAAATATAATCCGATTTTTCACCTTTAAGAAACAATGCCGGCTTTTCAAATTCACTGGAGCTTTGAGGAAAAAGCATGATGCTTTCCACGTCTGAAGACAAGCCTTGCAGATTGATTCTCCAGCGCCATTGCCCTTCTACCTTCAACAGGTTTTGCAACAGGTATGCACGCAGTGAGGCGTTATCAAGATATTTTTGTAAATGAAGATCGGCATCCTGCCTGTCACTGACCGCCGACAGGTCTAGTGTCTGCATTGATTCTATAATTGTTTGAAATCTGTTTGGGTAAGTTACCGGCGCAATATCGGCAATGACAAGATGATTGACACGGTCCGGGTTATTCAGTGCCAGCCACATGGCTACCTTGCCTCCCATGCTGTGTCCCATGATATCAACCTGATGACATTGGTTGTTATCCAGCATATTCAAAAGGTCACCTGCCATGGCCTGGTAACTGACATCCTCACTATGCGGTGATCGCCCATGATTACGCAGGTCCGGAATGATTACTTTGCGATATCGGGAAAAATGTTTACCTATCTGGGAAAGGTTCACTGACGAGCCAAACAGGCCGTGCAGTAAAATCAGTGCCGGCTTGTCTGAATCAGGATTTAATACGCGGTAGTACAGGTCCATTACTACTCAAAATCAGCATCACTTCCTCTTTTTTGGAGGCATCAGGTCAGTGATGGAACCTTCAGCCATTTCTGCGGCAAAACAGATGGTTTCATTCAGGGTTGGATGTGGATGAATTGTCAGGCCAATATCTTCTGCATCGGCACCCATTTCCAGGGCCAGCACGGTTTCACCAATCAGCTCACCGGCATTTACACCGACGATACCTGCACCGAGAATACGCTTGGTTTCAGGATCAAAAATCAGCTTGGTCATACCTTCATCACGGCCGACCCCTAAAGCCCGTCCCGAAGCAGCCCAGGGGAAAACACCTTTTTCATATTCAATGCCCTTGTCCTTGGCCTCGGTTTCAGTCAAGCCCATCCAGGCAACTTCTGGGTCTGTATAGGCTACAGATGGTATTGTCAGCGGATCAAACAACGCTTTCTCACCGGCAATAACCTCGGCGGCCACCTTGGCTTCATGAGTGGCTTTGTGTGCCAGCATCGGGTTACCGACCACATCGCCGATGGCATAAATGTGTGGCACGTTGGTTTGCATATGGGCATCTACAGCAATAAAGCCACGCTCATCAACATTGACGCCGGCAGCTTCAGCATTAATCTGTTTACCATTTGGCGAGCGTCCCACTGCAACCAGGACCTTGTCATATACCTGGTCCTTGTCAGGCGCATTCTTGCCATCAAAACTGACTTTTAATCCGTTTTTCTGCGCTTTAATATCGGTCACACTGGTTTGCAGCATGATGTTGTTCACCTTGTCTGAGAGTCTTTTCTGCAATGGCCGCACCAGGTCCCGGTCACAACCAGGAATCAGGCCGGGCTGTAATTCGACGATATCGATTTTGGAGCCAAGAGCCGCATAGACCGTAGCCATCTCCAGGCCAATAATACCTCCACCGACTACCAGCATCTTTTTCGGAATAGCTGCCAGGTCCAAAGCTCCAGTGGAGTCAATCAGTCGTGGATCATCATTGGGGAACGAAGGAATTTTTACAGGACTGGAACCACAGGCAATAATACAGTGATTGAAAGATACAGTGACCTCACCCTTGTCAGTTACGACTGACATTGTATGCGTACCGGTAAAGCTTGCGGTACCGTTAATCACTTCCACCTTGCGCTGTTTTGCCAGGGCAGACAATCCACCAGTGAGTTTCTTAACGACTTTGTCTTTACCATCACGCATTGCGTCAAGATCAATTTTGGGCTTACCAAAAGTCACCCCCATATGAGCGATCTCGGTTGACTCGTTGATAATAGCCGCTGCATGCAATAACGCCTTGGATGGAATACAGCCGACATTCAAACAAACACCACCCAGATCAGGGTAACGTTCAATCATAATGGTTTTCTTGCCAAGGTCTGCAGCACGAAAAGCTGCTGTGTAGCCACCGGGTCCAGCACCAAGCACCAGTACTTCAGCATGATAATCAGCATCTAGATCAGATATATCAGATGGTGCCGATTTTTTCTCAGTAACATCACTGTCCGAGGATTGCACCGCTTCTTCAGTCTTTTCAACCTCATCAACATTTGTTGATTCAGCAGCTTCCACTTCCATATCAAGAATGTAGGCATCTTCCGATATCTTGTCGCCTACCGAGACCTTAAGTGACTTAATCGTGCCAGCATGTGGTGATGGAATTTCCATGGTAGCCTTGTCACTTTCCAGGGTTATCAGGGAATCTTCAGCCTCAACAGTATCTCCTTCAGCAACAAGTATCTCAATGACATCAACCTGATCAAATTCACCAATATCCGGCAATCTGACTTCAACTGTTTTTCCCATCACTTAATCTCCGGCTTAAAAAGAAATAGATACTGCATTAGGATTTTACTAAAGTAATAACTTTCTGATGTCACCCAGCAATTGACCAAGGTAGGTCGTAAAACGCACACCCTCGGCACCATCAATGACCCTATGATCATAAGATAGACTAAATGGCATCATGAGTTTCGGCTCAAAGTCTTGACCATTCCAGACAGGTTTCATCTCAGCGCGTGATACACCCAGAATCGCAACCTCCGGTGAATTAACAATAGGCGTAAACTGCGTACCACCAATACCACCGAGGCTGGAGATGGAAAAACAGCCACCCTGCATTTCAGAGGGTGCCAACTTGCCTTCACGAGTCTTGTTGCTTATTTCCATGAGCTCGGCAGCTAATTGGAAAACACCTTTTTTATCGACATTACGAATAACGGGCACCATTAGACCATTAGGCGTATCAACGGCAACGCCAATGTGAACATATTTTTTCAGAATCAGGTTTTCACCATTAGCTGACAATGAACTGTTAAATTGAGGATGGGCTTTTAAAGCAGCAGCACAGGCCTTCATCAAAAACGGCATGAAAGTTAACTTGATATCCTGCTTGGCAGCATAATCTTTCTGATCTTTCCTGAATGTCTCAAGATTGGTGATATCCGCCTCATCAAATTGAGTGACATGAGGCACAGTAACCCAGCTTCGATGAAGATGGGCGCCACTGATCTTCTTGATGCGTTTTAAAGGCTGTTCTTCAATTTCACCATACTTGCTGAAATCAATTTCGGCAGCGGGCTCAATATTCAGCCCCACTCCGGAGCCAGCACTTTGGCCCTGGGACATAACCTGCTTGACGAAATTATGCACATCATCTTTGAGAATACGATTTTTAGGTCCTGATCCCTGCACCCTGGCAAGGTCAACACCCAGTTCTCGCGCAAAACGCCTGATCGCCGGGCTGGCATGTGATTTACCTGAATGCGGAACAGCCTCCTGAACTGGCGCAACTGGCTGCTGCTCTGGCTCTTCAGAAATTAACGGGGTTGACCGTTCTGTTGTTTGTGCCGGGGCTACTGGGGCTGGGGCAGGCTCTTGCTTTAATTCAGGCGCTGGCTCAGGTGGTTTTGCTTCGGCAACTTCAGACTGTTCAGTATTCTTTTCTGATTCGCCCGCCAGCTCAAGCACCACTATCGGGTTACCCTGGCTGATCTTGTCACCGATCGAAACCTTAATGGCTGTCACCTTGCCCGCTTCTGGCGAAGGTATTTCCATTGTTGCTTTATCACTTTCCAGAGTTACCAGCGAGTCTTCTTCAGCGACCTGATCGCCTTCCGAAACCAGTATCTCTATAACCTCTACGCTAGGGAAATCACCGATATCCGGTAATTCAATTATTTTTTCTACTGCCACAAGTTACCTCCGCAACAATTGTGTGCAAAATATCATTTTTATAAATTTGCTGTCTTGTCTGCTGAAATAAATCACACAGTTACAGGGTTGGGTTTTTCAGGGTCAATACCGTATTTCTTAATTGCCTGAGCAACCACTTTTGCTTCCAGTTCACCGGTATCCACCAGGGCTGTAAGCGCACCCACCACGACATAATAACGATTTACCTCGAAAAATTTTCTGAGCTGGCTACGCATATCACTGCGTCCAAAACCATCAGTACCCAAAACAAGATATTTCTTATCATTCAGATAAGGTCTTATTTGCTCGGCATAGGAACGCATGTAATCGGTTGCAGCGATGATCGGCCCATTGGTTTCCGACAGTGTTTTTTCAACATAACTGACACGGGCTTTCTTTCCAGGGTGTAGCATGTTCCAACGCTCAACATCAATACCTTCACGTTTTAACTCATTAAAACTGGTTGCGCTCCAGACGTCAGCAGCTATACCGAAATCCTCTTCGAGCAGACGTGCCGCCTCGATCACCTCACGTAAAATGGTGCCAGAACCCATAAGCTGCACCCGTGTCTTTTTACGGGAACCTTTCTGGTACAGGTATAGACCTTTACGGATACCATCTTCGACACCTTTCGGCATGGCCGGTTGAGGATAGTTCTCATTCATGGCCGTAACGTAATAGAAAAGATTCTCTTTGTTTTCGTACATACGCTTCATGCCATCATGAATAATGACAACCAGTTCATAGGCAAAGGTCGGGTCATAGGCCACACAGTTAGGAATTGTGGATGCAACAAGGAGACTGTGACCATCCTGATGCTGCAGACCTTCACCTGCCAGCGTGGTACGGCCAGCGGTGCCACCAATCAGGAAACCGCGCGCCTGCATGTCGCCAGCAGCCCATGCCAGGTCGCCAATTCGCTGGAATCCAAACATGGAATAGTAGATATAAAACGGGATCATCATTTTCCCGTGGTTTGAGTAGGACGTTGCGGCAGCAATCCATGAAGACATGGCACCAGCTTCGTTAATACCTTCCTGAAGAATCTGACCCTTTTTGTCTTCCTTGTAGTACATCACCTGGTCAGAATCGACGGGGTCGTAGAGCTGGCCTTTACTGGAATAGATACCCAGTTGCCTGAACATACCTTCCATACCAAATGTGCGAGCCTCATCAGGCACAATCGGTACCACATTTTTACCTATGTCCTTGTCGCGAATGAGTTGACCAACAAAACGAACGAAGGCCATAGTCGTTGACATTTCACGCTCGCCGCTGCCCTCAAGCAGTGCCTTGAAAGTATCCAGGTCAGGAATACTCAGAGTTTCCGCATCATCGTAACGAATCGGCAGATGGCCACCGAGGGCATTGCGCCGTTCCATCAGATATTTCATTTCAGGGCTGTCATCTGCAGGTTTGTAAAAAGGCATATCCTCCAGCTCATCATCTGAAAGCGGTATATTGAAGCGGTCACGGAACTGGCGCAGTGATTTTTCACCCATTGTCTTCTGGGAATGGGTGATGTTCTGACCCTCACCAGCTTCTCCCCTACCATAGCCTTTAACGGTTTTCGCCAGGATTACGGTAGGCTTTCCGTTGTTTTTCATAGCTTCGGCATAGGCAGCGTAAATTTTATAGGGGTCATGACCGCCACGGTTCAGACGCCAGATATCCTCATCGGACATGTTGGCAACCATCTCAGCCAGTTCAGGATAGGCACCGAAAAAATGCTTGCGGGTATAAGCGCCACCTTTGGCCTTGTAGGCCTGGTAGTCACCGTCAACGGCTTCCATCATTCGGCAAGCCAGTTTTCCGTCTTTGTCCTTCGCTAACAAGGGATCCCAGTATGACCCCCAGATGACCTTGATAACATTCCAGCCAGCGCCACGGAAAACCGCTTCCAGTTCCTGGATAATCTTGCCATTACCACGAACCGGACCATCCAGACGCTGGAGATTGCAGTTCACCACGAAAATCAGGTTATCCAGGTTTTCTCTGGATGCGAGCGAGATTGCACCCAGTGATTCTGGTTCATCCATTTCACCGTCACCCATATAGGCCCAGACTTTCCGGTTGGAAGTGTCCACCAGGTTACGATGTTCAAGATATCGCATGAACCTTGCCTGATAGATCGCCATGAGTGGTCCCAGGCCCATTGATACAGTTGGGAATTGCCAGAAATCAGGCATCAACCAGGGATGAGGATAAGATGACAGGCCATTGCCATCGACTTCCTGCCTGAAATTATGCAACTGTTCCTTGGTCAGCCGTCCTTCCAGATAGGCCCTGGCATAAATACCTGGTGCCGAGTGTCCCTGGAAAAAGACCAGGTCTCCGCCATGATTTTCGGTGCGCCCGTGAAAAAAGTGGTTAAAACCAATTTCAAATAAAGTCGCGCTCGAAGCAAAACTGGCAATATGTCCACCCAGTTCGGTACTGATTCGGTTGGCCAGCACAACCATGGCCATTGCATTCCAGCGTATCAGCGAGCGAATGCGTCTTTCCATACTGCCATCACCGGGAAATTTTATTTCGCGCGAAGCTGGAATAGTATTCAGGTAAGCCGTATTGGCCGTGTAAGGAAGGTAGGCGCCGGAACGTCTAGCTGAATCGATTAACTGTTCAATCAGGTAATGCGCTCGTTCAGGCCCTTCATTTTCAATGACTGAAGCCAGTGCTTCTAGCCATTCGTGCGTTTCTAATGGATCTATATCGTTATTTTCAACCATGCTTGTTTGCTCGAAATGTATTTACCAGGGTTGGTGATTTTTTGATTATGATTTTGTGTAAAAGCTTTGATTTTATAATGCTTTACAGAAGATGTCTGCTAATGAATCATATTATTGGGATTACTCATTAAATCGTTTGATGGATGATAATTCAAGCT
>JARRJW010000077.1:0-9408 GCA_037388785.1 Gammaproteobacteria bacterium | reverse complement strand
TTAATAATAAGTATTAATCGGGTTCAAGATTACAGCTGGGGCAAGCCGATGTTTTGGGTTTTAAAATTAGCGATAGCTTCATTGATCTTTTCAAGTTGCAAATTGGATAATTCGCCATAAGTGGATCTCGCTTGAGCAACCAGATTTTCAATATTTTCTACCATGGTGCTATCGGCTTTTTCCGGTGACATCATAGCCTGTAGACCCAACAATCCACCATATTGTATTTTTACCAAGGTATTATGAGGGACAGTAAGTAAATCGTCTTCTAATTCCATCGCAGCCAATGCTGCTAACTTCATCTGGGTGTGCATCTTGGTGCATTGGGTATGGCTTTCCAAGTTTTTACAGGCTATCTCGGACCCTCCTCGACGAATCACTTCATCTGCTTGGGTACATAGAAAGTCTTTCTTTACCAATGGCGCGCTAAATGGACACATTAAATCCGACATAATGATTACCTTTAAATCCGCTACTTCATTTTAGTACTAAATTTAGGAGTTTATGACCAAAATATAAATATCATTCGTATGTCTAACAAAAAGCATTCAATGCAATACTGGATTATGGTTTGAGACGAATGTGGAAAATTTTTTCGTAAAATACTGATGCTAACGGGCTAATGCCTGGCGCAATTTTACTTGAAAATCGTGGTCAGATGTTTCTAAACCCATCACCGTCACTACTTGTTGCTTCCTTGTAAATAATACTGCCTGGCTATCATGTACTCGATAAGTATAAGCAAATGCACGGCCCTGTGGTGTGCCAAGGTCTGCGACAATAAAGTTGATATTCGAGTCGAATTCCGATCGCATTCTCTTCAATCTGGTTAGTGCCTCACCGCCTGATGGCGAATAATTTTCGTAGGCCAAAACAACTGCCGGCTTGTCTTCTTTAAGCAGAGAAAGATCGCTGCTTATGGGGGTTGGTATAAATTGAAGCACCACATAGCCCAACAACAGAAACAATGCGGTAGTTATTGTAATAATTGAAAGCTTATTCATGAAATCGATATTAGCGATCTGAACGAAAAGTTCTACAGCCAAACAATATGGTTTTATCAATGAATGGTGAAAGGCAAGGCATTTAATCTATGGAAAGCAGGCGCATATATGAAATATGGACTGCTTGAGTCCATTAAATAACACAGCATGGGAAATATATATGGATCCTGAAAATAAAAAAAGCGCCCGAAGGCGCCTTGAGTAGTAACAACCCCGGACCATTTCTACATGCCCGGGGCTTATCTGGCTGATTAGCCGAAAGTATCGTGAGTGATATTTTCGAACCATGAGTGAGCGTATTGCACTTCACGCGCACGCATTTCTTCAGTGGTATCTTTGTAACCAGGTGTCAAGCCACCAGAGCCTTTAACCTTGTCGATTTTGCCGGTTTCTTCATTCCAGGCGTAAACCATCGCTACTGAGATACCATCGTATACACCGTTGTACTCATTGATCACAGAGTAGCAGGTGTTAACGTAGCTAGGAGTAGGCGCTTTACCACCGTTAAGCAGGGCAACAACTGCTGCAGCTGCCACTTTACCTTCTGAGTTAGCTGCGTAACCGGATTTAGGTAAAGGTGAAGCGATTGAGGCGTCACCAACAACGTGGATGTTTTTGTGAATGGTAGATTCAAAAGTTTTACCATTGACTGGACACCAGCCAGCTTCATTGGTCAGGCCAGCTGCAAATGCGATCTTGCCGGCTTTCTGGGCAGGAATCACGTTCAACACATCAGCTTTGAGTTCATCAAATCCAGTCGTGACAGTTTTGGTTTTTGCATCGACAGACTGCAACACCTGGTCATCAGAACCTTTAGGTGTTCCTTTCCATTCGATCATGGCATTGTCAGATCCGTAGCCATAGTATTTTTCCCAGCCTGCGGTAAACAGACCCATTTTGGAAAACTTGGGCTTAGGATCGAGAATTATGATCTTGGACTTAGGCTTGTGGTTCTTGAGATACATAGCGATCTGGGAAGCACGCTCGTAGGGTCCAGGTGGACAACGGAAAGGATTCGGTGGAGGACAAATACCGACAACACCACCGTCTTTCATTGCTTCCAGTTGCTTACGCAATGTAACCGTTTGAGAACCCGCTTTCCAGGCATGTGGTATGTCTTCAGCTACTTTGGCATCGTAACCTTCGATACCGTCGTATTTGAAGTCAATACCCGGGGCAACGATACAACGATCGTATGCAAAGTCACCCTGATCTGTTTTGACAACGCGTTTGGCTGCATCGATACCGGTCGCCATACCATGCACAACTTTGACACCATGCTTAGCCAGGCCAGTGTAACCAAACTTAATATCGTTGATGTCGCGAACACCACCGATGACTTCGTTTGACATAAAGCAGGTGTAGTAGTCTTTGTTGGCTTCAATCAAAGTAACTTCGATTGAAGAGTCCATCATACGGATGTATTTGGCAGCAACTGCGCCACCCATACCACCACCAACAACAACGACTCATCACTCCTTATTTTTTGCTCGCGTAGAATTCAAGCAATGCCTTAACACCAGCATCGCCCTCTTTTTCGGTCAATTTTTCCAATTGCTTTTGCATTTTCTTAGGCATTGGACGCTTACCGGCGCTGAAGTCATTGAGGGTGTAATGAAGGTAAGGTTTCCATTGACCCGCCAGAACACCTACTTCATCTTCGACGGCCATTTCTACAGAACCACCTTCGGAGTGGCATTTTTCGCAGTACTTGTCATGCAACTCAGCACCTTTCTTGGCAAGTGTCGCATCAGAATCCTGCATGGCAGGTGAGAATTCTTGCTTGGAAAAGAATTTAGCCATGAGTTCAATCTGCTCATCAGAATAACCTTTGGCAATTCTACCCATGATGGTTGAAGGAATGTCTCCGGATTTAAAACCTTTCATGGTTTCAACCATGACATATTCAGACATGCCAGCCAGTGTTGGCGAGGCAGGCCCCATGCTCTGACCGTTGGTACCGTGACAACCGGCACATGTGTATGCCAGTGCTTCAGCTGATGGCGAGTGGCCATCTGCTACTGCCATACCAGTCAAAGCCATTCCACAAGCTACCAACGCAGCTTGCAAAGCTTTTACTTTTTTCATGTTTTCTCCTTTGGTGTGGAAAAATTTTAGTTAAAAAATATACGTATGTTTTTTTCTAAACTTCCATTTAGAAGGCATATGATTGTTGTTATTGCCGAGCCTCCACTGCTTATAACTTTGTTATAGCCAGCAATTGAAGATATTAATGCCAGATTAGGAAAATTACAAAGAAAAATAAGGAAAATACCTAAACAAGCCCCCTTTCTCGGATATTTTTAGGGAATGGGTAAAGCGGTATGAGTCTAATTATTATTATTTTAGGTAGTAGGGCCGGGAAAGTATCCCGGCCCAAGTCGTAAGAATTAATTACAGATCGTAACCACGTTCATCATGGAGGACAACATCGAGACCTTCAATTTCTTCTTCCTCTTCAACACGCAGTGGCACGAATACCTGTACAATTTTCAGAATAATCCAGGTCATTACTACAGTGAATACTATCGTTACGACCACGCCGATTGTTTGAACCCAGACCTGGCCACCCATGGTATCGATACCATCAGCAAAGCCGTAGCCACTAAATACGCCAAGCGAGGTTGCAGAAAAAATACCTGCCATCAACGTACCAAGTATGCCGCCCACCCCATGAACAGGGAAAACATCCAGGGAATCATCAATCTTGAGGACGCGTTTAATAAACATGGTTGCGCTGAAACAGACTGAACCCGCGAGTAATCCGATAATCAAAGCTCCGCCCGGCCCAACAAATCCTGATGCCGGCGTAATCGTACCCAGGCCAGCGACCATCCCGGTAACCACACCCAGGGCACTTGGCTTGCCATGTTTTTTCCATTCAATCATCATCCAGGTGAAAGCACCCGTGGCTGCAGATATATGCGTTACCAATATCGCCATGGCTGCATCGCCATTTGCCGCCAATGCACTGCCACCATTAAAACCAAACCAACCCACCCAGAGCATACCGGCACCAGCCACTGTCATGGTCATGTTGTGCGGCATCATGGCAGTTTGCGGAAATCCACGGCGTGGTCCAAGTACAACGGCTATGACCAAGGCGGCAACACCTGCGGTAATATGGACAACAGTACCACCGGCAAAATCGTACAAACCCATGTCACCCAGCCATCCGCCGCCCCAGACCCAATGAGTAATAGGTACGTAAACCAGCATCAGCCAGATAGCGCTGAACAGCAACATGGCTGAAAACCGCATGCGTTCTGCAAAACCACCAACAATCAAAGCAGGCGTAATGATCGCAAACGTCATTTGAAATAACATAAACAGGCTTTCGGGAATATCGCCGGAAAGCGTTTCCTTGCCGACACCATCCATCATGACACGGCTGAAATCGCCGATCCAGTCATTGCCTTCACCGAAAGCCAGGCTGTAACCAACTATTAACCAGAGAATGCTGGAAGCACCCGCAATAGCAAAACACTGCATTAATACTGACAACACGTTTTTACTTCTGACCAGGCCACCATAAAACAGCGCCAGACCCGGTAACGTCATAAATAGCACCCGGGCAGTTGATGTCAGAATCCAGGCAGTATTTGCCTCGTTAAGACCATTTTCAGAAGCCAGGCCAAGGCCGGGTAAAAGCGATAACATCAGTATTTGCGGGAGAAATTTCATTGCTCACACCATTTGTTTTTTCTTGTAAGTTTTTAAAGCAAAAAACCCTGAGCGGCAATCACCGACAGGGTTTTCAATTAGGCCAAGCCTAAATTCAGCACAGAATCAGGCCCCAATTTTTTCTTTGATAGCATCTACTACAGCATCACTTGAGGTCGCGTTGATATCTAACAACATGCCTTCACCTTCATAGAAACCAACCAGTGGAGCAGTCTGTTCGTTGAATACATCCAGGCGTTTTGATATAGCCTCTTCTGTCTCGTCATCACGCTGTACGACCGGACCACCACAGGCATCACATACACCTTCCTGCTTGGGCGGATTAGATTTGACATTATAAATCGCACCACAATCTGTACAGGTACGGCGAGTTGTCAAACGATCCAAAATGACATCACGTGGAACATTCAGGTTAACTGCAGCATCCAGCTTGATATCGAGTTTTTCCAAAAGCACCTTAAGTGCTTCAGCCTGAGGAATCGTGCGGGGAAAACCATCTAACAGGAAACCGGGTTTGCAGTCATCTTCAAGCAGACGCTCTCCCATAATTCCCATAATCAGGTCATCAGATACCAGTTCACCAGCCTTCATGGCTGCTTCAGCTTTTTTACCCAACTCGGTACCGGCTTTAACCGCAGCACGCAGAATATCGCCTGTTGAAATTTGAACTGAACCATCCATTTTAGTAAGAAGTTTTGCCACAGTACCTTTACCTGCACCAGGCGCACCAAGAAGAATCAAACGCATGACTTTTTCCTATTAATAATTGAAAACACGCCCAAAAAATGGACCGTACAAAAAAACCGGTGCCGACTTTAACACAGTCTTGGCAGGTAAATTAAATTGCATCGGTTATTTATAGATTAATATTATTTATCTATAATTTTTTTAAATTTATAATATTCCTTTTAATACCCATCAAGGTTAATACCCATCGAAGCCGCTGTACTCTCAACTGTATTCGCCGGATAATAAAAAGTATGATTAGTTCTACCCGCTCCTATAGCTTTTATACACCTCAACCACTCAGCAGTGCATCTTCAATGGTGCATAGCAGTTGCTACAAACTATCCATGTCGATTCTGAACCGGGCAGAGGAAGACCTTGTCGTTATTCCAATTGAAAAACTTGGCATGCTTGCTGTCATTTCCGAAAATAAAATTCTTTTTGCCCAGCAAAGCAGCGGATCAGAACAGACTGTGATGCCAGTGAAAATCGGCTGGAAGTTCCTGGTGGCAGAAGACCGCGATAGCAATAGTCAACATTTGCCAATGAAAACAAGTTTTTATTCAGAAAACCTTGAAGAACTTCAACAAAGACTTACCGGTGAATTCTATAAGGCCTTGATGCTGGCGGATGAAAAATTCCGCACTACTGTGATACCCGCCCAGGACATTACACTGACTGCTCAACAGTGAACCAGCGAATTCAACATCTCTTTTAATTTTTTTACTTCAATCGGTTTGGTTAAGTAACCGCTGGCACCGGCTTCCATCGCCTTTGAAATACTTTCTGACATGGCGTTAGCGGAAACCATCACTATCGGTATCTGCCGGGTTTGAGGGTCATTTTTTAAGTTATTTACTATTTCCAGACCATTCATGCCGGGAAGGTTGATGTCCAGCAGCACCAGAGCGGGACGCCTCTGTTTGACCATTTCCAGCCCCTGTACGCCATCATTGGCAGTTAACAGGTCACAGGCAAATTCTTTTTCAAAGACTTTTTTCATAAATTTTAGATTTGCCGGATTGTCTTCTATGTAGGCTATACCGCTACCTGATGCTGAAACTGTTTTATTAAGTTGATTAACGAGGTCTTCATCCAGAGCCACAGCGGCTTCTTCTTTTGAATCATCTCTGGCCAGTGGCAACTCAATCCAGAAGACCGATCCAACACCCAATTCAGATTCAAAATCAATTCGGCCATTCATCAATTCAACAAATTGCCGGGTGACCATCATACCGATACCCGTGCCCTCAATTTCACTACCCTCAGCCCCCAGGCGGTTAAAGGGCTCAAATAAAGCTTCACGCTGATCTCCAGCGATACCCTTACCAGTATCCTTAACAGAGATTCTGACATGGTCATTAATTTGCTCGACAAAAACATCAACACTGCCGTTCTGCCTATTGTATTTTATTGCATTACTCAACAAATTAAGTAACACCTGCTTCAAGCGCGTCCTGTCTGACATGACAACAAGATTGACATTTTCAGTAAATGACATGGTTATGCCATGCCGTTCTGCAATAGGTGCTGTCATTGCCTTGATTTCCTGGATGACAGATTCAAGTTCAACCTCATCAAGATTTACCGACATACGGCCTGCTTCTATCCTTGCCAGGTCCAGCACTTCGTTGATCAGATCCAGCAGGTGCTTGCCCGCTGTATGAATCTCTTTAACGCTGTCTGACTGGGTCTCGGTGAGCTCTTCCATTTCAAGTAATTGAGAAAAGCCAATAATGGCATTCAGGGGTGTGCGCAGTTCATGACTCATACTGGAGAGAAATTCTGATTTGGACTTGCTTGCCATTACAGCTGCATCTCTGGCAACAATAAGATCATTGGTTCGCTCATCAATGGTGTCTTCAAGCGCTTCATAAGCATCTGAAACCTGTTTTTGAATCCGGTAAATTCTTTGTATAATTACCACTGAAAAAATTAAAAAAATAACCAGGATAAAGCCAAACAATAGCGTGCTTTGATTATTGACGCGTAACATTGAAGCGTTGATCTGCTGGGAGTTACGACTGATATAGCTCTGCTCACGCTTGATCAATTCTGAAATAATATCGATTATCTTTTGCTGGCCGGGCAGCACACTGCCATAGATAAGCTTCCGCGCTTTTTCAATGTCATCTTCATAAATCATCAGCCTGACCGCTTCTCGCTGATCAGGTAAAATTTTGGGCACCCAGTCAAACAATGACTTGTACAACTTGAGATCCTCTGAGTTGAAAGGCATCCTATCAAGCGTCTCTCGAATTTCCGCAAAACGCGCGGCATAACCTTCCAACTGCTGATTAAGCTCATCCTGTTCAAAAGGGTCTTCAGTTTCGAGAATTTGGATAGTATTACGAGTTCTACCCCGGGCCAGTTCTGCAAACTCACTGAAAAGCTGCATCTTTTTACTGCTCGATTCGGAAGCATTGAGTAATTCACTAAACTCTTTCAGGTTGTTGGAATTGTCGTAATAGATATATAGCAGCGCTCCCAGGAACAGGAAAAAACCGAAAAGCACCAACCGGACGATGTTTCTCGCGAAAGTTTGCTTGTCAAATTGCTGATGGTTGGACATATCTGAAAGAATAATTTGAATTTTACCTTTTATATCCAGTATATAGCGGCTCAAGCAAGGAAATCTTTAGTTTGCCGGCACTGGCCTCTCAGGCCTATGTGCCTGACAGCACAACTACGACAAACAATACGAGCACTAAGTTAGGCAACGCTTCTAAGAGAGGGCGTATCGTTCGACCTAACGATCATCATCAAATGCATGAGCTTGTCAGTGAATTGCTTTAATCACTGATAGCTTCACTAGCCTTTAACGGCAAATTGCATCGTCAAATCTTTCAGTTTGTTGGATAATTGCTCTAGGTTTGAGCTGGATAGATTGGTTTCATTGGCAATGCCGGCCACTTCCGACGCTAGATCGCGGATCGAGACTATGTTCTGGTTAATCTCTTCAGAGACCTGGCCTTGTTCTTCCGCCGCCGATGCAATTTGCATGTTGGCTGTATTGATTGAACTGACCGCTTCGGTAATGCCCTGTAACGATTGATCTGCTTTTCTGGCAATATCCTGGGTTTCTCCCACTCGCGTTAACCCATCACTCATGGCATCAACCGCCTTTTTCGTGCCGGATTGCAAGTTTTCGATCATGGTGCGAATTTCTTCAGTCGATTCTTGTGTTTTGGCAGCCAAGGTGCGCACTTCATCGGCGACGACAGCAAATCCCCTACCCTGATCGCCGGCACGCGCCGCTTCAATCGCTGCGTTTAATGCCAGCAAGTTGGTTTGTTCAGCAATTGAATTGATCACTTCGACGACGCTGCCAATTTCGATTGAATTTTTTTCAACATCGCCCACGACTTGCGTAGTGTTCTCTACCGAACTCGATAATGCCTGGATCGATTGAACCACCTGGTCAACCAGGTTCTTGCCCTCGATGGCCTGTTGATCGGCATCACTGGCCTGATTGGCGGTATTGGAAGCATTTTGCGCCACATCCTGTACCGTGGTGGTCATTTCATTCATTGCCACGGCAACCATTTCGGATTGTTCGTTTTGTTTATTGATAACTTGTAAATTACGTTGACTCTGTTGAGACAATTCCATGGCGTCACTGTTCAATTCTTCGGTTTGCTCTTTAATTGTCGTAATCAAGCCACCGAGCTGGTTTTGCACCGTTTCTGCACTATCTGCAATTGACTTAAATTCATCTTTGGACGTACAGGAAAGATCGGCTGTAAAATCGCCTTGGGCTAACAGCCCGAGAAATTCCTTGATCTTCATCGCCGGTTTGACCACCTGTTAATTGGCAAATAAAACGAACAGGACGGCTGCAATCAAAATTGCGGGGATCATGGCAATCATGCTATGGGTAATACCATCTTCACCATCTAAAATAGTGCTGTTGATGTGGTCAGAGGCTGATGCCTGAATAAACGCCGCTGCATCTTCTAAATACTTTGTTGGTGCCCGGTCAATACCGGAAACT
>JARRJW010000076.1:0-6947 GCA_037388785.1 Gammaproteobacteria bacterium | reverse complement strand
TTCCGAAAAAAGATTCCGTCCGGAACAACTTCTTCTTTTGCATAACCCGTTAATTCATAAATGTTACTGGAAAACTCAGTAATGCCAGTTTTGATGTGCAAATCCCAGACACCATCGGTTGTTGCATCGATGACAGCCTGGAGCATCAACTGATTAATATGCAAGTTAGACTCTGCGTGTTTTATGTCTGTAAGATCTCTAATAAAACCGACAAATAAACTCTTGTTATTGTGTAGCTTTACATGCCCAACTGTAAGAAAAATATTGATAGCTTTACCATTTTTATGCATAGCTATCACTTCTCTGCCACTCCCAATAATGTAGGTTTTTCCTGTTTCCAGGTAATTATTCAGATAGCTATCATGTTTTGCAGATATATCACTTCCCATCAGTAAGGAAACATTCTTCCCAACGATTTCATCCTGGCTCCAGCCTAAAATTTTCTCGGTTGATGGACTTATTTTTTGAACAATGCCTTTTTCATTGATAACGACAATACCACTGACGGAAGCATCGAAAATGGCGCCCATCTGTGATGAAAAATCCTCGAGTTCTTCGTTAGCTGCTTCTAGTTGCTTTTTGTTATACCTAAGCTGTTGCACAAGGTTTTTTGTTTCTTCGAGCTGATTTTTTAAAGCCAGAAATGGCTTGATGAGCTTTTTGGATTCATCAATTTTTATTAGCAAATTAGCTGTATTACTTAATTTGGCAGTTTGATAACGGGACCCGTATATGATGCCAGATAACTGTTCACCTAACGGAGATAGAAAATTAAAACTTAAGTTGACAGGGTTTCGGGATGAAATGGAATACTTTATGGTACTGGCAAGTGACTGCTCACTTATATCGCTGATATCAGTAAGGTCTTTACCAATTAATTGGCTTTTTTCTCGCTGAAGAAATCTTGCAGCTGATAAATTGCAGGCAATTATATTTCCAGCTGTGTTAACCAGTATCAGGCAAACAGGAATTTGATCAGAAACCTCTTCAAACCTTTCCAGGATTTCTGTTCTCAGTTCACTGTCCGAAGTATTCGATGCCATCAACCTGTCCGGATTTGGTATCACTATGCAGATAAATCACAATACGACATCCAGCTGCGCCCTGGGCAATTGTTTCCTCAAGTGCCACTTTTGCATATCCCAGGTTATCAGCAGCAATAGTGCCAAACACATTTGAAGTCATCATACAAAGCGATGGCCTTTCCAAAACATGTTTGCCGAACGGACAAGAAGTCGTTTTTAAGACGATTTTTTCTTCATCTTCTGAAACGATACTAAAGTCACCTTTAATGCGTTGCTTAAGATCAACCAGTACGTCAGCTAACTGCTCCCTGTTGAGCTTCTCAGTATTAAGAGCAGCATGGTATTGTTGATTGATTTCATGACCTATATTTCTTCCGACAATACTGATAAAGCCTGATGCTTCATCTATACCTATAACATCCTGCAGGGTGCCGGATAAATGTCCTATCAAATTTCTTAAAAACCCTTCGAGCTCTAAATTAACGTTCATAGTTGATAATTTTCTGATCTGCTATTTATTATTGTCAATGCCCTTATTCATTGATTATACACACAAACATTTCAATTAGTTATGCCATTGCCATTGCCATTTTGTATCGAGGCTGTTCTTCCTGCCAACGCGCTTTAATTTCGATAAGTTCTGAAAAAATCGAATCAAAACAATCGACCATTCTGGGCTCAAAATGTATACCGGTATTTTTTCTAATTTCTGCCCTTGCAGCTTCAACAGACCATTCTTTTTTATATGGCCGCTGCATTGTCAAGGCATCAAATACATCAGCCAGCGCAACAATGCGAGCCGACTCAGGAATATTCAACCCAGCCAATCCATCTGGATATCCACTGCCATCCCATTTCTCATGATGTCTTAAAGCGACTTTAGCTGCCATTTGAAAGACAGGTGCATTGCTTTTACTGAGAATTTCATAACCTATACTTGTATGGGTTTGCATGACCTGCCACTCCTGCGGGTTAAGCTTTCCTGGTTTTTTAAGAATTTCAGCGGGTATACCTATTTTTCCGGTGTCGTGCATCGGCGCTGCGGCTTCAAGTTGTTGACTCTCAATCTCTGACCAACCAAATGCCCTGGATATTGCCCGGGCATAAGCTGCCATTCGCCAGATATGCACCCCTGTATCATTGTCATTGTAATGGCCCGCGGTACCCAACATTGAAATGGCTTCATGGTAGCTTTTTTCCAACTTGCTGGCCCTTACCAGTGACAAATGCGTACTTACCCTGGCAAGTACAACAGCGGGAATGATCGGCTTTTGAATAAAATCGACTGCTCCACAGTCAAAACCCGCTGCCTCATTAACGGCATCAGATTTAGAGGTAACAAACAGTACTGGTATATTTTCAGTTAGTGCATCCGCTTTCAGTAATTTACATACCTCAAAACCATTTAAACCCGGCATCTCAATGTCAAGCAATATCAGGCTAGGCTTAAGTGTTCTTGCCAGTTCAACTCCCTTTTCGCCACCATTGGCAAAAGCCAGTGGGTAATAATTTTCCAGCACTTCTCGCAAAGCTGCCAGGTTTTGAGGTTCATCATCGACAATTAAAATTTGTCTGTCAGGCATGGTTTTTCTCCATTGGTAACTCCAATGATTTGGCCAGAATGGTTAAATCTTCACCTGCCTGATCGAAGTCAAATTTTGCCAGCGACTTTTTGAATGCCTTAAGCTGCTGGCTGGAAAGGTATTTTTCTAAGTGTTGCAACTCATTTTCCACTGATGCCGGGTTATAGGTTTTCAGTCCTGAAAAAATTTGTTTAAAAATGGGGGTAACTATTTTTTTATCGAGACACGCATACGACTCTTCTGTAGTAGCCTCGTTGCTTTTAAGATAATCACTCACCACTTCAAGTGTTGTTCTTAAATCCTGTTCCAATTCGTTTATCTGGTCATTATTAACTGAAGACTGCTCCAGCATTTCTTCGAGTTTTTTTGCAGTGCTGGCCAGCTTTTCCAAACTCATATTGCCGGCACTACCGCGAAGTTTATGGGCAATAAATTTGAGTTGTTGATTATCATGACTGATATCTTTCAATTCTTCAGGTAACCGTTGATACTGCTCATAAAACATCGTCAGATAACGGTGAAATGTATCTTTTTTTCTAAAACGCGTCCGTGCAGATTCAATATTAAAGACTGCATCAGCAGTTTCAGCCTCGGCCATGCCGATGATTATTACCGAGGTTTGAGCTGTTTTCTTCCTGGTAACTGCCAGAATCTCGTCAATTGCGCTATCAACATTAAAAGGCTTGGTAATATAGCCAGACATACCTGTTTCCATGGCAGTTTCTCGCTGTTCACGCAATGCTGAAGCGGTCATTGCAATTATGGGTAAATGTTTCAGCTCAGACGATTCTTTGATATAACGGGTTGCTTCCAGGCCATCCATTACCGGCATGTGTAAATCCATTAAAATGACATCAACTTCAGCAGCATGCTTTGATAACCAGTCAACCGCCTCTTGCCCATCACTTGCAGTGTGCATCAGTGCTCCCTCTTCACCAAAAATCCCCTGGGCAACTTCAAGATTGATTTCACTGTCATCCACAACAAGAATACGCAGTCCCTTGAGCCTTTGGTCACGAGGCGACTGAATGTCTATTAGCGTGTTATCACCATTTCGTGATTTCTGTGCAGTTATGATGGCATTATAAAGCGTTGAAGGAGCCAATGGCTTTGGCAAAATCGCATCGACATAATTGATATCTGCATTGCACTTTATTTCCTGGGCATCGTAAGCGCTGATAAGCAACATAATCGGCTGCTGCTTTCCTTTTAACCTGTTACTGATTTTTATTGCAATTTCGCTACCATTGATGTCTGGCATTTCCCAGTCGAGCAGTAGTACGGTGTTTTCATTTTGCAGATGTTGATTTTGCAGCACATGTTCGATCACCGCGTTGCCTCTATCAAATAACGTTGCGTTCCCACCCATGGCTTCAACCGTGGCACCAAATGCTTCCAGACTAATAGGGTTATCGTCCGCCACGATAACGTCAATAACGCCCTGCTTCGTATGAGGTTTATTTGACAGACTGACTTTGGAACGTTTGAATTTAACTGTAAAACTGAATGTGCTACCTGCACCTTCTGAACTTGTCAGTTTGATTTCACTACCCATCATGTTGACTAACTGACGACAGATAGCAAGACCCAGACCGGTTCCGCCAAATCGACGAGTGGTGGATGAATCAGCTTGCGTAAAAGGTGAGAATAATTTTTCTTGCACCTCAGGGCTGATTCCAATCCCTGTATCGATCATTGAAAATTCGAGCGTAGTTGACTGTAAAGTTTCTTCCAGGATATTAATTTTTGCTTCAACGAAGCCTTCTTCGGTAAACTTTATCGCGTTACTAGCCAGATTGATTAAAACCTGGCTGATTCGTAAAACATCGCCTTCCAGCAAATAATTACAGGGCGGAGGTTTAATAACCAGCTCAATACCTTTGCCTTCTGCAGTACCCCGCATAATTGATGCAAGGTCCTCAAGCAAATCACTCATACAAAAAGGCTCATGAACAATCTCAATTTTGCCTGCTTCAATTTTTGAAAAGTCGAGAATGTCATTTAACAGGCCTAGCAATAGCTCACCTGACCGATGCAGTTTACTGACCAGCTCTATTGCTTTTTCAGACAAATCCATTTGCTTGAGCATATAGGCCATACCCAATACAGCATTCATCGGTGTGCGAATTTCATGACTCATGTTGGAAAGAAATTCGCTTTTGCTGACATTGGCTGCTTCTGCTACTTCCTTGGCTATTTCAAATTCTTTGGTACGCTCTAGCACTTTTTGTTCTAGATCTTCCTGATTTTTTGCTAACTGCCTTTGAATTTCTTTAATTCTTCTGAATATAAAGATGAACATGATAGAAAGGATAATTACGCCTATGCCGAAGACTATGAAATTCTGCCGATTCACTTCTTCAATGGATTTATCAGCAGCTCGTGCTGAACGGATGACATTCTCAAGTTCATGGCTGATCATTTGAGAAAACAGATTAATCAACTCAGATTGCCCGGGCATCACCTTATCGTATAGAAGTTCTTTTTCATCCTTGATGAGTTCAGAAGAACCAAACAACGACATTTCGACGACTTGCCGTTGGATCGGTAATATCCTGGCGATGATGGCATTTTGTTCAGCCATCAATTGTTTTTCCTTGTCACTGAGCTGAAAATTGGCGTACTCAGAACGTAAACCGGCAAATTCACCCGCGAGCAATTCAAGCTGCTGGTTGATCGACTCTTTTTCAAACACATCATCAGTATCAATCAACTTTGCCGTTAACCTGGTACGCGACCGTGCAATCTCCATAAGACGGCTGTTAATTTCCATTTTGTTGCTTTCGGAGACTTTCTCCTCATTATAGACACCATGATTAATCAAGTTGAAGGTGTATGAGCTGATTATGGCAAGCAAAAAAATCAGGAATGCGATATATATGAGGACAAAATGTGCGGAAATATTTTTCGTGGATGCTAATTTTTTCAATGACTTAACCATGTTTTACTCTATAAAAAGGCATTACCGGCTCTGATGTACTATCTTTAGACCAAAGCTTATACAATCCTCAGAATAGTTTTGTAACAACTAAGTAAATTTTAAATCATGGAAGACAATAACAAGCCAATTCCTTCTGACATTTGCATTGCATTGCTTGAAGATGATCCTCTGGTGTCCGAGTTGATCACAGCCACTCTTGATGAAGCTGGCTGGGATTATCGTTGCTTTACGATGATTGGAGAGATTAGAGAGGCGCTAAAAACCGGGCACTTTTCTCTGTTCATTCTTGACTGGTCACTGCCTGATGGAGAAGCCTTTGAGGTGATCGACTTAATCCGCAATCATTATCACCTGGAAACCCCCATCCTGATTGAAAGCCTCAACGATGACGAACAGCAGATCGTCAAGGCGCTTGAGCTTGGCGCTGATGATTATGTTGTAAAGCCGCTGCGTATGTCGGAAATTCAAGCCCGGCTTAATGCCTTGCTACGTCGCACTAGTAAAAAAACTCAGATAAGCCAAATTGGTCAATATCGCCTGGAAGAAAATCTCAACCAGGTATTTATTGGCGAAAAAAGCCAGGAATTGACCGTCATCGAATTCAAGTTGATGAATTATCTTTTTTCACATATTAATGAGCTGCTATCCAGGGAGAAACTGCTTGCCGATGTCTGGCATCGCAACAGCGAAGTAGATACCCGGACTGTGGATGCACACATAAGCCGTGTCAGAAAAAAACTCGAGCTTTGTAAAGAAAACGGACTGGTTTTAAAGTCTTTGCGCGGTTTTGGCTACCGGCTTGAAGAGGCTTAATTTACATAAATTTTACAAAACTTTTGCATTCATCATATTAAATTATTATCTGGTAACATCGGAAACCTGAGGATATAGATGGAGGTAATAAATGACGGCTAAAACAAGTATTCTAATTGTCGACGATGACCCCATGATTCGCATGCAGATTGCCGAGTATTTCAAAACGGAATTTAATGTTATTGAGATCGAAGACGGTACACAAATACTTGGTACCATCGCCGAACACCCTATCGAGATTATCATTCTTGATATATTTATGCATACACAGGAAGGCATGCAAAGCCTCACGACACTTTCACAGCTGTACCCGGATTTACCCGTGATCATGATTTCATCAGATAAAACCTATCTTGACATGACAACCATCCTGGGTGCTAAAGACACAATGCAAAAACCGCTAAACCTGCCCAGGCTGAAAACCATGATTCAAAACCATTTGGCAGTCGCAGCTTGATTGCAGCAATCAATTAATATCGGTTACTTGGCATTGAGTGATACCGACTGGTTATTTGAAACATCCAGTTGTATCAATGCGGCCTGAAAATCAAACAGCCAATCATTCTGCTCATTATCGATTTTAAA
>JARRJW010000075.1:0-9696 GCA_037388785.1 Gammaproteobacteria bacterium | reverse complement strand
CAGAGTGTAAGCGTAACTACCGGTACATCATCAATTCCCTTTGGCTTGACCAATGGCCGGGAGGAGACACCTGGCGGCACGATATCCTGGTTGGATGCCAGTTTATCGTTGACCTTGACCAGTGACGGCCCCATCTGCTCCCCCACTTCGAACTGCACCGTGACCATGCCCTGGCCACGCTGGGATGCCGAATAAACATGTTTGACACCGGGAATTTCAAACATGATTCGTTCCAGCGGTCCCATCGCCAGGTTAGCCACCTCTGCCGCTGATGCCCCCTTGTACTGCACCATGATATCGATCATCGGCACAGAAATTTGTGGGTCTTCCTGGCGGGGCGTCAGAATCAGGCCCAGCAGCCCCATCATCAGCATAGCAATAAAAAATAAAGGAGATAATGGTGACTCAATAAAGAAACGCGCGGTTTTACCCGCAAGGCCAAGATTGGCGGTTGACATGCCCTTTGTCACGGATGACTCAGATTCGGTGTCACGTTGATTCATAAGTTAATAACCTGTAATGCAAAAAACCTGCTGTAACAAACAAGTGATTAAAATTTTTGTTTTACCGCCCCGACAAAGGAATCAGGGCAGCGTTTTATATTCTTTTACTGGCTGACAATATTGTCGCCGGATGCCCATCCCGTCGTCACATTGGACTTGGGATTGACAAGCACCATCTCGCCTGGCTTGACGCCTGAAAGCACACTGGTAAATCCCTGGCCGAGTTCCTCACCAACACGAATCAGACGTAACTCGGGTTTGCCTTCTTTGCCTTTAACATAAACGCCCGGCAAACTTCTCTTGTAACGGATAGCAGTTGATGGGATCACAGGTAGTTCAGTAGAAGGTGCGTTAAGGTCTGGAATCAGCACTTTCGCGTACATACCCGGCGCAGACATACCCTGGGGAAGATCAAACTTGACTTTCACAGTATGTCGGTCTGTATCAGCCATTGGATAAATCTGGGCAACACGAACAGGCACACGCTGTTTACTGACATCAAGTTCAGCTAACAACATCATGCCATCATTAAGTCCAGGTGTAAGGCGTGATGGCACATCAATAACAATCTGCAGGTAATCAAGATTGGCAAATTTAAGTAAAGGCTGCCCTGGCTGAACGGTATCACCCACCTCGACAAATTTTTTCATGACGACACCGTTGAAGGGCGCGACACTTTTTGCGTCTCGCATTTTCGCCTCAAGCGCCTGAATTTCAGACTGGGCCTGTACAATCTGCATGCGCGCCTGTTCAATCCTGGACTGGGAAGCAAACAGATCAGCACCACGTTCGGCATCACGATTTCTGTTACTGCCCATGAAGCCTTCCATCGGACGGGTAAAAATCTCATCAAACAGATTGGGAATACCCATGCCCCCGGGTGATGTTGCGGACTGCGGTGAATAATATTCACGCGTGTACTGCACACCGGCGTTTCTCAAGGCAACCTCGGTATTGGCCAATTGCGCCATGGCTGCAACCCTTTCATCGAAAGTATCGCCTTCGATACCGGCAATAAACTGAACCCGGCCCGGCAGTTGGGCAGAGAGAGTGACTTCCTTGAAAGGCACAACCGTACCACCCAGAGATACAGTGGGAATATCACGAGACAACTGCACAGGTGCATACTGCTCTTCAATAGCAAAACCTGTAGAGACCATCATCGGTGAGATGATCAAACAGGTGAATAGAGCTTTAATATGATTACCAATACGCATTTTAATACCTGAATTTGTAAATATTAATAATAACAACAAGTTAAAGTGCTTTTTTAATGTTAATTATTTCGCACTGCTACGTAGAACTTAAAACACAATATATACGCTTTTAGTTGATAGTCAACCACTATATCTTGTGTCTAGAAGATGGAATTCGGTGTGGAAACTGTCAAAAATCTGTGGATAACTTTTGGATAAAAAAATAACTCTTCTGAAAACAAACAGTTATTTATCCTAATCAGAATGTGTATGAAGTAGGCCTTTCATAATAAGAATTTTATTCTCAGAATAAAATTTCTATTAGGCTCTGCTGATTATTCAGCATCTCCAAAATCAGGTTGACAAATTGGTGCAAAAAAGCCGACATTGATCATCATACTAAAGATAGATATTCCAACTACGAGGAGCCGCCATATATGGGACGCCCAAGCCCAATTATCGAAAATCGTTTGAAACACCTGGAAACACATCTTCAGCAGGAAAACCCGGTACTGTTGAATACCGTTCAAAGCTTTCGTCTATTGGACAAAATTGCCTACAAGTTGGGGCTTCTTGATAATGAAGAATCCTACGCTACCCAGATTCCATGGTGGCCACTGATTTCGGTGCTGGGTACCTTTTCAGCAGGAAAATCCTCATTCATCAATCACTATTTGAATTACCCGTTGCAAAGAAGTGGCAATCAGGCGGTCGATGATAAGTTCACAGTGATCTGTTATAGCCGGGAAAAAAATGCCCATTCCCTGCCCGGCGTCGCACTTGATGCAGACCCGCGGTTTCCGTTTTACCAGATCAGCGATGAAATTGAGCTGGTATCATCAGGTGAAGGCAAGCGGATTGACTCGTATCTGCAGTTAAAAACCTGTCCGACCGAATCTCTCAGGGGCAAAATCATTATTGACTCACCCGGCTTTGATGCAGACGCTCAACGCACCTCTACCCTGAGACTCACTGACCACATTATCGACCTGTCTGACCTTGTGCTGGTGTTCTTCGATGCGCGTCATCCTGAACCCGGTGCCATGCGCGACACTCTCGATCATCTTGTCAGCAACACCATCAAACGTTCCGACTCCGGCAAATTCTTATACATACTTAACCAGATTGATATCACCGCGCGTGAGGATAACCCCGAAGAGGTGGTAGCGGCCTGGCAAAGAGCCATGGGTGAACGTGGTCTGACAGCCGGACGCTTCTTTACCATATATAATCCTGACCTGGCACTGCCAATTGATGACGTATCTCTGCGGGAACGCTTTGAGCGCAAACGCGACCACGACCTTGCCGAAGTCCACGAACGCATGAACCAGGTTGAAGTCGAACGTGCTTATCGCATTGTTGGTACGCTGGAAAAAACGGCTGCTGAACTTGAAGAAAAAGTAGCACCGGCCCTGGCCAGCTTACTGGAAACATGGCGAAAACGCGTGTTAATCACCGATGCCGTGATTTACTCATTATTATTTATTGGTTTAATTGTCGTTACAGTCAAGCTTGGTTACTGGAATGGAATGGACTTCCACTCGGAAACGCTTTCCAACATTACTTCGACACCGTTAGGCATGTATTCCCTGGCACTTGGCAGTTACCTTGTGCTTCTCGGTATTCACTTTGGAATCCGTCACCTGGTAATAAAAACCATGTCAGGCAAGATACGTAAACTATCCAAATCACTGGACATTCGCGGCAGCCTGGCCAACGCGTTTAAACGCAGCACGGCTCCCTGGCGCAGTATATTTCACAAAACACCGGCTGGCTGGAATCGTCGTTCGAAAAAATATCTATCACAAGTTCTGCAGGATGCTGATAAGTATGTGCAGACACTTAATGATACCTTTACCAACCCTTCAGGTGATGAAATTCAAACTGATAACGTTCCATCTGCTGAAATTCAACTTGATCAGGATGATATTGTTTCCCATAAGGGCACAGAAAAAGCCTAATGCGCATTGGCATTGATCTGGGCGGTACCAAGATAGAGGGTATCGCCCTGGAAGATTCCGGAGACATACCGGTCAGAAAAAGGGTATCCACCCCGCAGAACGACTACCATGCCATCGTTAACGCCGTTGTATCCCTGGTTCAAGATATTGAAACCGAGTATCACGAAAAAGGCAGTGTGGGTATCGGTATTCCAGGTTCAGTCTCGGCAGAAACCGGTCTGATTCGAAATGCCAACACAGTATGTCTGATTGGCAATGATTTACAAAACGATCTGCAAGACAAACTCGATCGTCCAGTCAGGTTAGCCAACGATGCAGACTGCTTTGCCCTATCAGAGGCTTCTGACGGCGCTGGCAAAGACTGTGACATTGTTTTCGGCGTTATTATTGGCACCGGTTGTGGCAGCGGTATTGTGATCAACAAAAAATTACTTGAGGGTGCCAACCTGATTGCCGGCGAATGGGGCCATAATCCCCTGCCCTGGCCAAAGGACAGCGAGCGCCCTGGCAGAGAATGCTACTGTGGCCAAAGCGGCTGCCTTGAAACCTGGTTATCAGGCAGCGGTTTTGGTCATGCTTATCATGATGCGGGTGGTGATGAAATCACTGCAAAAGACATCATGAAACGTGTTTCAAAAGGTGAAACACTGGCCAATCAGGTTTTAAATGATTATATCGACCGCATGGCACGCGGTCTTGCCAGCATTATCAATATATTAGACCCTGCATGTATCGTACTTGGAGGCGGCATGTCTCATGTCGAACAGCTTTACAGCGAAGTGCCTAAACACTGGGATCAATATATATTTTCACCCGAACCTGCCAAGACCCTACTTAAACCACCAGCTCATGGTGATTCCAGTGGTGTAAGAGGAGCTGCCTGGCTTTGGCCTTTGACTTGACTTATATTCATCACACATTGATGATGCAAATCAAATTTTAACAAGCGTAGTATCATGTCAGCCTCAATAGCTATTCCAAAAATCAGTGTTCCCTCTCACCCCGTCTGGCCATCTAAAACAGATGCTGAAAAACAGGCCCAGGTTGAACGCATAAAGACACTTTTAAAAGCACAAAATGCTGTATTGGTTGCACATTACTATGTTGACGGTGACTTACAGGCGCTGGCAGAAGAAACCGGAGGCTGCGTTGCTGATTCACTGGAAATGGCACGATATGGCACAACAACCAATGCCGACACCCTCATAGTATGCGGCGTACGTTTCATGGGTGAAACAGCCAAAATACTTAATCCTGAAAAAACAGTGTTAATGCCCGACCTGAATGCCACCTGTTCACTTGATGAAGGCTGCCCTCCGGACCTGTTTTCTGCTTTTTGTGATGAGCACCCAGATTATACCGTCGTCGTATATGCCAACACGTCGGCTGCAGTAAAAGCACGCTCTGACTGGATGGTCACCTCTGGCATTGCCTTACCAATTGTTAAACACCTGGCAGAAAGAGGTGAAAAAATTCTCTGGGCCCCTGATAAACACCTCGGTCACTATGTACAAAAAATCACCGGTGCCGATATGCTGTTCTGGCCTGGCTCCTGCGTGGTACATGAAGAATTTAAATCTGTAGCGCTGGAGCGGTTGCGAAAACTTCACCCTGATGCGGCAGTACTGGTACACCCTGAATCACCAGACGAGATTGTTGGCCAGGCTGATGTAGTTGGTTCAACAACAGCTTTAATTAAGGCCGTTTCGGAAATGCCACAGCAGGAATTTATTGTTGCAACTGATGATGGCATTTTCTGGAAGATGCAACAGGTTGCACCAGACAAAAAACTGATTTCTGCACCAACAGCGGGCGAAGGTGCCACTTGTGAATCCTGTGCCCACTGCCCGTGGATGGGCATGAATGCATTAGATAACCTTGAGTCCCTGCTAAAAAATCACAGCAATGAAATCAAGATTGATATGTCCATTCGCGACAAAGCCTTAATACCTATACAGCGCATGCTGGATTTTGCAAAAACACATAATATCAGCGGCAAGTTAAAGAAATAACATCAGCTTTTGATTCAAGTCATAATTATCTATTAGGCCAGAATTAATCCATTCACCCTAATAGTTAAGACCGGCAATTATTGCTTGATTCAAATCTAAAAAATATTCAAATCTAAATCAGAAGCTTGTTTTTTTAATTGCTTACATGCATTTGCATAACCACCCAAATCTGCATCAACAAAATGGATGTGGTTTTTCTCTCTCTCGAAAATCAAACAAGTTACCAACGCTGCGTCAGCAACATGGATACCATAAATGATTTTTTTATCCGCTAATAACTTATCCAGATATTTTGTAAGAATATCTCTTTGATCTTTTGTGCCTGAACAAACCATATTAACCATGTCATTGAAGCCAAAAAAATGAGAATTAGCGATAAGATCATCTTTATATTGTCCCCAGTTAATATTAGCTAATTTTGAGTCTTTACTCATAAGATAAGAACCCAGTAGATTCTCAAAATACATCTGGGCGTAATATTTCAGCTTATCAAAGAAACCTTTGCCATTAGTTCTGGCCTTGGCTTCAAAACTCAATTTTTTTAAGTTATATGAAAGATTCAGTCCTTGGGTATTCAAAGGATGATGTAAGTCTTTTTCACCATAAACATTATGTATCTTATTTATTATTTGGTCATAAAGGTCATTTCTTAGATCAAAATCATCTACAATCACTTTAATCAAAATAGCCAGAGTTTCACCGTGCGGACTAGGTACCGCATTCCACCGGCACTCCAAACCAGACAAATCACATTCTGAGTAATCAGTAAATTTATCAATATCATATAGATGTTTTTCAACATCTTTTTTTAATAAAGTTTCTGCAAAATTTAAACCATCCCCCATGAAAAAAGCTTGACAGTAATCATCAGAAACCTTGTGTTTACCAACAAGAATTTCATGAGAACTTTCTTCAATTATTGAATATGGAATAATTGCGACTCGAAGCTCAAGACCAAATTCTTTTTTGGCCAGGCTCCGAATATTTGCAAGCGCTTTGGAAACTGCAATTTTTAAATCTGACGGGATACAAACACTTGAGCCATCACCACCAAACATAAAAGGTAATTGATTGGGTTTGGCAATATTGAACACTGCCATCAAAACTGATGCGGCAATAAAATTAACTCCCTGATAATTACCTTTTTCTAAAGCTTTTGTTGACTGTTTGACATCAGACACAACGACTAGCCAGTCTCCAGGCAACATTTCATAACTTTTGCCTTTCATAAGGTGTGAAAGGTCATCTGTCGCAATCATGTCCTCATAAAAATTTGTCTGCTTCATTACTGTTATATTTAATTTATAGGGTTTTATTTTTTATGTGGATCTTAAGAATACGCAGCGACCAGCCAATTTCATTGGTATCCCTGTAAAGATATATGCACCAATAATAGTTCAAAATCAATATTCAGGATATTGCCTAGACCAGATAAGTTATTAACTAACAATGCAATCAACAGCAAGATTATCGGGCCAGAAAAAATTAGAAAAAGTACAAACCAAACGGAATTTTGAAAATACGTTTTACACAGATCACAAAAAACAATGTTTAGTTTAAGCTTCCGATGTTGGGGGCGATGAAAAATGGCGACGTAGTGCCAACCATTCAGCAAGACGAAACTGAACCATATTATTAAATGAACCCTCAGGAAAAATACCTTCACCATCGGTTGTGCCTGCAGGCAGGCCTGTCATTAGCTCCATGGCTTGTTCAACATGGTCAACAGCATAAATATGAAACTGCTGTTGCTTTACCGCTTCAACAACACTTTGTTTGAGCATAAGATGACGAATATTGCTCTGGGGAATAATCACGCCCTGCTCTCCGGTAAGACCACGCTTGTTACACAGATCAAAATACCCTTCTATCTTTTCACAAACACCACCTATTGCCTGCATCTGTCCATGCTGATTTATTGATCCGGTTATAGCCAAAGCCTGTTTAAGAGGAACATCAGCAATAGCTGAAAGCAAAGCACAAAGCTCTGCAGCCGATGCACTGTCGCCTTCAATGACACTATAACTTTGCTCAAATACGAGGCTGGCAGTGAGTGACAATGGCTGATGCTTGGCATAACGCTCACCGAGATATGAGGCTAGTATCAGAACCCCTTTTGAATGAATCTGGCCACTAAGTTCTGATTCACGTTCAATATCGATAACTTCTCCGGACCCCAGTCTAGCAGTCGCCGTAATTCGTGTTGGCATACCGAAAACATAATCGCCCAGCCTTAAAACACTTAATCCATTGACCTGCGCCAATTGCAGCCCATCGGTTTCGATACGCAATATACCTTTCACTATCTCATCTTGAAGATCTTCCTGTAGCTGGTTAACCCGACGAACCTGGGCATCAATTGCTGACTGCACATCTTCTCTTTGTATTAACAGACTATCCCGTTGCCTGGCCTGATAATCTGACTCATGTAATAAATCCAGCAGCGAACCCATATGTAATGAAAGCTTTTCGTTATCCATACTATTACGGGTACTGTATTCAATAATTCTGGCTATGCCACTCCTTTCAACCTCACAAAGCCCTTCACGATGCTGTAAAGTGCCAATTAATCGCGCATATAACAGTTCATTCTCCTCTTTACGCGGCAATTCTTCTGAAAAATCAGCTAACACTTTAAATAACAGTACAAACTCAGGGTCATATTCCTTAAGCATGTAATATAACTGGCGACTGCCAATTAAAATTACTTTCAGATCTATGGGTATAGGTTCTGGTTGCAGCGAAATCGTACTGACCAGCGGGCTACATGTTCTATCCTGCCAATAAGATTCTGATAAGTTGGATTATCTTCAAATATAACTGGAGCCCCCTGGGTTTCACTATTATCAACCAGGATATTGACCGTGTACTTATTCAGGAAAGTGCTTTCAGAAGCCATTAGTTCTTTTTTGTGGGCAACCTGTTCCTGGAACAACTCGGCATTTTCAATAATGTCCGTTTTCAACGCTGAAAGATATTCTTTAACAGCCTGAAATTCTTTGTATTTTTCTTCCAGGCTTTTTATAAACTGGCTAACGGTCAAAGCTACGGTTTCGCGATACAGCACCTCCATACGCTGCTGAATTTCATGTTGCCATTGAGGCACCTTACCTAGACTGGCTTTCAAAACCCCTTTCATTTCATCCATGGACTTGCGCAGTTCTCCCTGATCAGATTCAGACAATCGCTCAAATTCTTCAGCTGTCAGGGTTTTCCCATCTTTTTGAGGTACTAATGTAAAGCCCGTTGCACCTCGTTTTAAGACAATGTGATGATCAACTGCCATTGCCTCCAGTTCTTGGGCTTCAGCGTCTTTTTTGCTGGCAATATCATCCATGATTTCCTGATGTTGGCGCTGATATTCATCCTCCTGAAATGCCGCAGGAATTGCCTTGAGCAGATTTTTCTGCAGACCCTGTAGATCAGCACGTAGCTTGCAAGCTGTCCCAGCCGGAATCTCCAAAGCCTGCGGGGTATGAAGATGCTTGAAATTGGCAACATAGCAGTAGTCTTTAGGGGGATGCGCATTTTCAGCATGTTCTTTTAAAGCATCTCTTACCAGGGTATGGCGCCCAAGCCCACTGGATCCCATGACATAGAGGTTGAAGCTACCATGCGGCATTTCCACGCCAAAATTGATCGCCTCCAGGGCTCTTTCCTGGCCAATTGTCGTGGAAAGAGGTTCTAAGTCAGCCGTTGAAGAAAACTCAAACCTAGCCAAATCACATGTGTGAAAAAGTTCTTCTGCTGAGAGCCGATATTTATCGTTGTATTTGTCAGACACATGCAAACCCTAATCCACCAAGAGGGATAATTAAAATTCAAGCTGTGATTATGAAATTTGTCAATTAAAGCGCTTTGTCATGGATCAATAAGCCAGTGAAAATTTTATTTTTCTTCAATAAATTTGATTGATGTCAATATAACATCTCGTTACTCTTAGAATGAAATTAAGATCTATATGACGATTCGCGCCAAGGCGTTGATACCAATTCATCGCATGTTCGATTTTGCCGGTCAAAAC